>JBAXRC010000126.1:0-6538 GCA_037131415.1 bacterium
GGCGGTGCGCGGCCCGCTCCTGCAGGGGTCGGGGACGGCGCGATGATCAGGAATGTTGTGGAGTCCTCGGCGGGGATCATTCCCGCGGGGCAGCTTTATGGGCGGTGGCACTTTGCCTTCCAGTTCACCGGGCGCGACAACGCGGTGATGAAGATCCTGAATGCGCTGGCCAACAGCGGCGTGTTCGTGACGATCACCCGGCTGGAGATCAATGGCGACGAAAAGCTTTTTGACCGCAAGGAAGAACCGGCGGAACCGGCGCGGGTTGTCGAGACAGCCGAGGGCACGCCCGCGGTCAAGGAGCCGTCCAAGAGCCGTGATGAGCGTGTTGTGTGCGGTCGAGAGGCCATACTGACCGTCAAGATGGAGCTGGATGTGTATCAGTTTGCGAAGTCCCCGGCGGTTGACCCGGACAAAAAACCGGGAGGAGTGAAATAATGGTGGCCGGTATTGGAGTATGGTTTAGCAGGAATTATGACCGCATCATGGCGGCTGTAGTGCTGGTTGTCCTCTTGGTTTCTCTTATTCTGCTGGCTATCCAGGCAAAGGTCCAGCGGGCGGAGCAGCGGGAATTCGACAGGCAGCTTGAGAGCCTGACCCCGAAGTTTGAAAAGGCGCCCCCGGCCGACAAGACCCCGTTTAAGAATTCCCTGACAGAGCTTGCGGCGCCTTTCCAGGTGGAGACATGGGCGTTGTCGCTCATGACCCCTGCGATGCGGGTCAAATGTGTGGAATGTTCACGGCCGATTCCTTACGCGGCCACGAATTGTACCTTTACGGCGTGTGGAGCAGTCCAGCCCTCGCCCCTGAATCCCGTCTTGGCGGATCGCAACCACAACGGCATTCCCGATGAATGGGAAGAAAAGTACGGGATGTTCTCCTTCGATCCGGAAATCATCAAGGGTGATCCGGATAGTGATGGGTTTACCACGCGGGAGGAATATGACTGGAAGACGGACCCCAAGGATTCCGGAAGTCACCCTCCCTATCTGGCGAAGGTCGTGGTGGTTGACATCAAGCCCATTCCGTTCAGCTTGGTTTTCAAGGCGGTCAGCAAGGCGGGCACAAACCTGATCTTCCAGATCAACCTGCGTTCAGGCGGGAAAACATTTTGGGCGAAAATGGGCGAGAAGGTTGAAATATTCAAGTTGGTCGCTTACGACGAAAAAGCCAAGGAGGGGCCAACCCTGACCCTGGAACATAACGGGAAGAAGATCCCCCTGATTAAGGGACATGTGATTCCCCGCAATGAGTATGAAGTCAAATTGGAGTCCTTGCTGGATGGCTCCTCATTTGTCGTGTTGCCTGATGTTGATTTCGACCTCAAGGACGTCAAGTATAGGGTTAAAAAAGTTGACACGACAAGGACCCGTGTACTAATAAACGACCCTTCCCGCAATCTGGATGTATGGATTGAGAAGAAGGGATCCGAGACGTTGCCCAATGCCAAAGTGCAACCTGTTGAACTGTAGCAGGCTATGATTTTTAGTAAGGGGAGAATTTCTATGAGAGTTAAAAACGTGTTCTATGTGATGATCAGCTTGCTCTGCTTTCTGTCTGGACGGATTCTCGTCGCCGCCAAGAATGCAGATGGCGGAATTGCGGAACTCCAGCAAGAGATGAGTACAACGGCTGAAGCGAGTGTTCAAGCGGAGGCCTCTGCCCCTTCTGCAGGTGATGTTTCCGCCGAAGCCCCCAAGGCGGAAGCGCCTGCTGCTGAAGAGGTTAAGCCAGAGGCTCCAAAGGCTGAAGCGCCTGTGATCGAAGAGTTATCCCCCCCAGCGGAAGCGGCAAAGGATGATGTCAAATCCGAAGTGGTTCCCGAAAAAAAGGATGAATCAGTAGCCGTTGAGTCAGCCAAAAATGAACCCGCGCCAGTCGAGGAAAAGAAGGCTGAGGCTGCGCCCGTGATCGAGGAGCTCGCGCCCGCCGCGCCAGTCGAGGAAAAGAAGGCTGAGGTCGCGCCCGCGATCGAGGAGCTCGCGCCCGCCGCGCCAGTGGAGGAAAAGAAGGCGGAGGCTGCGCCAGCGATCGAGGAACTTGCCCCCCCACCGGCCGCCCCGGCGAAGAAAGCAGAGGCTGTTATTGAGGAGTTGCCTGTGCCTGGAAAAACGGGCGCTTCAGAAGTTAAGCCCCAAACTGTTCCTGTTGAGGTGCCAAAAGGGGAGATCCCGAAAATCGAGACTCCCGATGAGGCCACCAAGCAGGCGTTGACCGATGCTATCAAGACCCTGGGATCGGAAGAACGAGTCAAAGTCTCCATGACGGTGGCCCAACAGGAAGAAGTTCGTCGCAAAGGCCGCGAAATTGATGGACGCAAGGCAGTGGAAGAGGCGGATAAGGCCTGGAAAAACAGCGAATATGAGGCGGCGTCTGATCAATATAAGCTTGCCATCAGCAAGCTTCCCGTCATCCCCGCTTGCATGGTTTTGCGCAATCGCGCCCTTCAGCGCCTGCCTGACTGTGAGTTTGAAATCGTTCATAATCTGGTCAAAAACGGCAGGGATCTCGACGCGGTGACCAAGGGCGAGGAATTCATGAAGGCGCGCCCCAATCCGAAACTGAAGTCACTGGTGGATAAAGTGAAGGAAGACCTGATTAATCGCCCGCCGAAAAAAAGCGATGGTCCTGAAGTAACCCGTAGTTCCACGGAAGTCCTCAAGCAGATGCGATTGGGAAGGGAATTCATGGCGAGCCGGGAATATGGCAAGTCACGCGCCTGTTTTGAGTCCGTTCTGGGGCTTGATCCCGACAACCGTGAGGCGATGCGTTACCTGAAGGTTCTCGGCGAGCGCGAATATGGAAACAAGACGGCCGAACGCGATGCGACTGTCCGGAAAATGACCGCCAATGTCCGGGATAGATGGAACCCCAAGTACAAGGTTATCAGGGGGCAGGAAATCCAGCCCATCAAAAACCCCCCGCCGGATGAAGGTAGGCAGCGCATTGAAAACAAAATGAAGTCCATCGTCATTGACGAAATCGAGTTTCGCCAGGCGAACATGCATGATGTGGTCGATTTCCTCAATAAGAGGAGCCGTGATTGCGACAAGTCATCGGACGATGATACCAAAAAGGGAGTCAATATTATCCTGAACCTGGGCGAAAGCAGGGCGGCGGCTCCTGCGGCCGGGGCGGCGGGAGATTCTGCAAATGCCTTCGACGCGCCTGAAGCCGCGCCGACTGGAGCGGCGGCTGGGGCGGCGGGGGTGCCGGAAGTGACCTTCTCGGCGCGGTACATTACCCTGCATAATGCCCTTAAAATTATCACGAGCGTGGCCGGACTCGAGTGGCACATTGATGGTGATGTTGTCATGATTGTTCCGCCCGGGTGGGATACGGGAACCATGGAAACACGGATGTATCCCGTTGAGCCCACCTTTATTGAGCGCGTCAAGACGGCCAGCGCGGAAATGCCAACGGTGACCCGGGTCGGTGGCCGGGAAAACCAGGCCATGGATGCGGGTGGAGGCACGGAGAGTGCCGTTCCCTCGGACCTGAAGGCCTATTTCGAGAACATGGGTGTCAAGTTTCCGAAAGGGTCCTCCATCACCTACAATCAATCCATTGGCAAGGTTATCGTGGCGAATACCGATGCCAACCTCGTTAAATTCGAAAAGCTTCTGGCTGAGTTGAATGTCGTCCCGCAGCAGGTGGAAATCGAGGCGCGGTTTGTTGAGATCAATGAGACCGACTTGTATGAGGCCGGTCTGGAATGGATTCTGACGGATAACTGGGAAATGTTGATGAAAAAGAACTCCAATCCCTTTGCCCCGATGGCCTCCAATCCCAGGATCCAGATGAACGCCAACACTTCCGATGGCGGGATGAGCAAGGGACTCCGGTTCTATGGGACGGATGCCAATGGACGGCAAACCCCCGTGGGCGGCGGGAGTGGCAGCATTGGCGGCATTGCGACGTTTGCCAGCATTCTTACCAATCCTGACCTGAACATGGTCTTGCATGCCCTGGAACAGAACGGCAACGCGGACTTGCTGTCGGCCCCGAAGGTCACGACGCGGTCAGGCTCGGAAGCGATGATCAAGGTGGTCACCGAGTATATTTATCCGACCTCCTTCGAGGTGAACGGCGGGCAGTTGCAGAGCGGCAACAATGGAAATCAGTCCACCGCCAACATGGTTCAGGAAACGACGGTTATGCCCCAGGATTTCGCGACGCGTGAAGTGGGTGTCATCCTGAACGTGCTTCCCGAGGTGAGTCCGAACGGAAACATGATCAACCTGACCATGAAGCCACAGGTAGTCACCGACCCGATCTGGTATCAATATGGGTCGACCGTGCGCCGTGCCGATGGTTCCGAGCAAACACTGAACATGCCGCAGCCCTTCTTCCAGCTTCGCCAGCTTGAGACATCGATCTCCGTTTATGATGGGGCTACCGTGGTCATGGGCGGGTTGATCACCGAGTCTGTTGAGAAGACAAACGACAAGATTCCCATCCTGGGTGACCTCCCGCTGATCGGGGCGTTGTTCCGGTCGAAATCCGAGAAGAGCGTCAAGAAGAACCTCCTGATCTTCGTCACCGCCCGGCTCGTGGATCCGGGGGGCCAGCTGATCCGGCAGCCCGATTCAGAAAACGTGACGACTCCGGCTCCATCTGTTCCCGGAGCATTGGTCCCGACTGCGGCAATGACAGCTCCCGCACGGTAAGGGGGGGGTGCCATTGTCGCGAAGGTTGCTGCTGATTGATGGGACCCAGCTGTTCTATCGCTCCTTCTTTGGGATTCGGGGACTTTCAACCAAGGACGGCATTCACACGAATGCCGTTTTTGGCTTTATACGGGGGCTTCACCAATTGATTCAGGGATGGAAGCCCTCCCATCTTGCGGTGGCCTGGGACGGGGGGTTGCCGGCGGCCCGACTAGTCCTGCTTCCGGAATACAAGGCGCAACGGCCGCCCATGCCGGATGCCCTTCGCCAGCAGATTGAACCGGTGGCCGAATTCCTCAGGCTGGCAGGGGTTTCCCGGATACGCCTTGATCAGGAGGAGGCGGATGATGTGATGGCGTCATTGGCCCGGTGGGGATCAGCCGATGATGCCGAGGTGTTGATTGCCACCAATGACAAAGACATGTTGCAGCTGGTTTCGGACAAGGTTTCCATGGTGTCCTGGGGAAAAGATGACCCCCGGATCGGGCGGGATGAGGTGTTTGCCAAGACAGGTGTATATCCTAACCAGATTGTCGAGTGGCTCGCCTTGACCGGGGATTCGGCGGACAACATTCCCGGGGTCGAGGGACTGGGGCCTAAAACTGCGGCCAAACTGCTGGCTCAGTTCGGGTCCCTGGCGGCCTTGTGGTCGAGAGCGGATGAGATTCAGTCCATCCGGATCCGGGAAAACCTGGTGGCCGTCCGGGAGCGGGTGGAGCGTAATCTGGCCTTGGTGAAATTGCAGGATACGATTGAGTGTTCGCCGGGATGGGAAGCCATGGTCATCAAACCGGAACACCCCGCCATCATGCGCCCCTTCTATGCCCGTATGGAATTTCACACCCTGATGAAGGGGTGTGACCAGGGCGAATTGTTTTAGGCTTCAAAACCGTTGACTCCAGCGGGGCTTCCGATATCCTTTTCCGTCATGAAGATTCTTGTTATTGGCGGAGGTGGCCGGGAACACGCCCTGGTCTGGAAATTGGTGAACGACAGCTGTCGTCCCCAGGTGTTTTGCGCACCCGGCAATGCCGGAACGGCCGGGCTGGCCACCAATGTGGACATCAAGGCCGAGGATATCTCCGCCCTGGTGGCCTGGGCAAAGAAGCATCGTCCCGATCTCACGGTGGTGGGGCCCGAGGTGCCGTTGTGCGCCGGGATCACGGATCTCCTTGAGAAGGAAGGCCTGCGTGTGTTCGGCCCCTCCAAGGCGGCTGCCCGCATGGAGGGAAGCAAGGTGTTTGCCAAGGATGTCATGATGGCCGCGGGAGTTCCCGCCGCCCAGTCCAGTACATTTACGGATGCCGGAAAAGCCATTGATTTCATCCATGACATGGGTGTCCCGATTGTCGTCAAGGCTGAAGGGCTCGCCGCCGGAAAGGGCGTGACGGTATGTGCCACCCGCGAGGAGGCGGAACGGGCGGTTCGCGAGGCGTTGGTGGACGGCGCCTTCGGTGCGGCCGGGCAGCGCATTCTGGTTGAGGAATTCCTGGATGGCGAGGAAGTCTCCGTACTCGCGTTGACGGATGGTACCCGGGTCGTGTTGCTGGCCTCGGCGCAGGATCACAAGAGGGCGTATGATCAGGACAAGGGGCCGAATACGGGCGGGATGGGCGCCTATTCCCCGGCTCCCGTGTTGAAGCCCGAGCAGATGCCGGATATTGAGCGCGAGGTGTTCGGGCGGACATTGGCGGAGCTGAAAAGCCGGGGAATCCATTACAAGGGAGTGCTGTATGCCGGATTGATGGTGACCCGTGATGGCCCCAAGGTTCTGGAGTTCAATTGCCGCTTTGGTGATCCAGAGACGCAGGTGATCCTTCCCCGCATCGAGGGCGATCTGATCCCGGCCCTTCAGGCCTGTATTGATG
>JBAXRC010000127.1:0-6538 GCA_037131415.1 bacterium
GTCCACGCAGGGCTTGTTCGGGTAGAGTTGGTAAAGCGCCCGGTATTTTTGCGGGGTGACGTTCGGCATGAACACATTGGCCCCGCGCGCGAGAACCAGGTCGCGTCCGCCCTCGAACAGCGCATCAAACGCCGTGGTTGCAGGGATATGCGCCCTGGGATTCAGCAGCCTGAGAACCGCCATGGTCTTGAAATAGATCTCGCGGTCTTCCAGCAGCGGCCGCGCCGAGAGCGGGGTTTCGGGATGCGACAGGTACGGTCCGCACCCGATCATGTCGAGATCCAGGCCGGTCGCGAACAGGATGTCGCGGGCAATCGTCCCCGTATCCCCGCCCGGCAATCCGATCATGAACCCGCTCCCCACCTGGATTCCGGCCTGCCGGAGATCCCGCAGGCACTGGATGCGCTCGTCGAAATTGTCGTCGGGATGAATCCGCCCGAACAAGTCACGGTCCGAGGTCTCAAAGCGGAGCAGATAGCGGTCGCAACCCGCCTCCCTGAACTGGACCAGTTCCCCAAGGGGCCGCTCCCCGATGGACAGCGTGATGGCCACCCCCGCCTGCTGGCGGATCGCCCGGATAATGCCGCACATCCGTTCCGCCGTGAACCAGGAATCCTCCCCGGACTGGAGCACCACCGTTGTGTTCCCCAGTTGCTTTGCCTGGCAGGCCGTCTCGACAATCTCCTCCGGCGTCATGCGGTAGCGCGTCACCGTCCGGTTGGGCCCGCGGATCCCGCAATAGTCACAGCTTTTCCGGCAATGGTTTGAAAACTCGATGATGCCGCGCAGGAAGATCTCATCCCCCATGGTGTCATGCCGGACACGGTCCGCCGCCTCATACAAGGCCTTCAAGTCATCCCCGCCGCACCCCAGCAAGGACACCACGTCCGCCTCCGTGGCACTCATTCCGTTAACCAGCCTGGATATTATTTCAGCATTCATGTGTAAAATTGAAGATTTTTGAATGTTGATTGCAGCAACATTCAATCTTCACTCTCCACTCTTCAATCTAAAATCTTCACTCTATAAGCTTCCTTCGCATACGGAAAGGGACTCAGGGCCCGGTCGAGGATGCCGAGGCTGTGGGCGATCGTCAGCCCGTAATTGGTGATGGGGACGCCGGCCGCGCGCGCCTGGGCAATGCGTGAGAGCATCTGCCGCCGGTTCCACATGCAGGCTCCGCAATGCACAATAAGATTGAACCCGGCGATGTCATCCGGATAGTCGCACCCCGCCTTGGCCACGATATCCAGTTTCCCGCCCACATATTGTTCCAGCCAGCGGGGGATCTTGACCCGGCCGATATCCTCACCGGTCGGATGATGCGTGCAGGCCTCGGCCACAAGCACCCGGTCACCGGGCTTCAACCGGTCAATGGCGGAGGCCCCTCGAACCAGTTCCGCCAGATCCCCCTTGAACCGCGCGAACAGGATGGAGAACCCGGTCACGGGAATGGAGGCAGGGACTTCCGAAATCACTTTCAGGAACTCCTGACTGTCGGTAACCACCAGCGCCGGTGGCTGGTTCAGCCGCGCCAGGGCATGCGCCAACTCACGCTCCTTGACCACCATGGCATAGCCATTCTGGTCGAGGATGTCGCGCAGGGTCTGCACCTGGGGAAGGATCAACCGCCCCTTCGGCGCCTCGATATCAATCGGAACCACCAGCACCACCAGTGCTCCGGGGGGCACCAGATCACCCAGCAGGGCCGGCGCATTGAGGTAATCCTCCGGAGTCGCGGTGATGATGGCCTGCCGCATCGCGTCCAGGCCGGTCCGCGTCACCGCGCTGACGGTCACCACCGTCTTTGCCCCCGCCGCACGGGCCGCGGCCTCCAGCACGCCCGCGGCACGATGATCACTCTTGTTCGCCGCCACAACCACCGGTGTCTTGCGCTGGAGAAACAGGGCCAGCAACCGTGTCTCAAAATCCTGCCAGTCATCCGTCACCAGAATGGCCAGATCCGTCCGTTCCACCACCTTCATGGTCCCGGCTACCCGGAGTTCACCCAGCGCGCCCACATCATCCACGCCGGCGGTATCAACAAAAAGCACGGGACCAAGGGGTTGCAGTTCCATGGCCTTCTCAACCGGATCCGTGGTGGTGCCGGCGATTTCGGAGACAATCGAGACCGACTGGCGGGTCAGCGCATTCAGAAGGGAGGATTTTCCCACATTCCGGCGCCCGAATATCCCGATCTGCAATCTCAATCCCTTGGGTGTTCCCTGCATAAGCATTTCCTCATGGATAAAGACCTAAATAATCCTATTTAACCAAGCCCGGCGTCAAGCGCCTTGTAAGAAAGAGAGTGTTCAGTATTCAGTATTCGGTATTCAGCCCCCCCCTTCCCTCTTTCCCCAAAATCTTCACTCTTCAATCTAAAATCTAAAATTCCGTTGACGCCTGCCGGAAACTGGCACAATACTACAGGTGAGTAGGAGAGAAACAATGAACCACCTGAAAATGATCCAGCAGTTCCTGAAGGAAAGGCGTGATTTCGAGGATCTTCCCGAGTTCGGCTATCCCTTTGTCACGATCTCCCGCCAGGCTGGCGCGGGCGGGCATTTGCTGGCCTACGTCATCCTCACTGAATTCCTGAAGAAAAAGGAATGTAATTCCCTGTTCGAGGGCTGGCATGTGTTCGACAAGGAACTGACTGAAGTCGTGGCGAAAGACCCCCTGCTCAGGACCGACATCGAGGGGCTCGTCGCCCAGAAGCAGCGCACCCAGTTCAACGATTTCGTGGAGAGCCTGTACACGGGCCGCTCCGAGCAGTACGAGCTCCAACGGACCACCTTCAAGGTTGTCCGCATGCTCGCGCTCATCGGGAAAGTCATCCTGGTGGGCCGGGCCGGCTCCCTCGTCACCGCCGACCTGCCTCAGGGGATCCACTTGCGGCTCGTTGCCCCCGAGGCACACCGGATTGTCTGGATGATGAAGCGCTTCAAGATGAACAAGGAAGACGCCCAGGAGCTTGTAAAAAGGCAGGATTCCGACCGGCGCAAGCTGATCAAGCTATTCTTCAATCGCGACATTGAATCCCCCCTCCTCTACGACATGGTCTGGAATACGGGCCGGGTGGGGTTGGACGTAATTTCCGCCGCCACAATCGAACTGATCAGGCAGCGCAGTTCCCCGAAGGTGGCGCCGTCTGCGCTGGGGTCGTAAAAAAAGGTTGAATCAAAAACGGGAACTGGTATCTTAACGCCCGTTTTTAATCGCGAGCGTAACTCAGTTGGTAGAGTGTCACCTTGCCAAGGTGATTGTCGAGGGTTCGAATCCCTTCGCTCGCTCCATTTTTCGGGATTGGGTTTTAAGTACGGAAGTGTAGCTCAGTCGGTAGAGCAGCTGACTCTTAATCAGCGGGTCCAGGGTTCGAGTCCCTGCACTTCTACCACTTAAACCCCAATAGAATGAAGGGTTTGAGTGGTGATTCGGTTCTCGGACATTAACGGAGGCACACGCGCCCCCCCGGCGCCCTATTTCAGGCTCCCGTAGCCACCGGCGTTTGTGACATCCGCAAATCCGGCTTTCCTGAGGATCGCGGCGGCACGGGCACTGCGAATTCCCGAGGCACAATAGACCACGATCGCCCGTTGCTTATCCTTCAGCTCCCCGAGGCGCGACTCCAGCTCCTGCACGGGAATGTTGAGCGCCCCATCGACATGCCCGCCTTTGTATTCCGCGGCGGTCCGCACATCCACCACCAGCGCCCCTCCCTTGACCTTGTCTTTCGCAGAAGCGGCGCCCGCTGCTGAAGGCCGCAGCTTCACAAGCAACACCCACACCACCAGAACCCCGATCACCAGCAACCATGGTTTCATGACCCCTCGCTCCCATTCTTACCACCTTCCGGCAGCGAAAAATAAAACGCGGCCCCCTGTTCAACAACCGCCTCCGCCCAGATCCGTCCGCCATGGCGATGGATGATCCGATCGACAATCGCCAGGCCGATTCCCGTCCCCAGGAACTCCCCGGTGGAATGCAGCCGCTGGAAGGGAGTAAAGAGCCGACTCGCATAGGCCATGTCAAATCCGGCTCCATTGTCGCGCACGACAAAAACCACTTCCCGGTCTGACGGCACCTGGCTTACCTCAATAATCGTCCGCTCCCGCCGGCTGGTGTATTTCACCGCATTGCCCAGGAGATTCTGCAACGCGATGAGCAGAAGCGCCCGGTCCCCCCGCGCCTTCAGGCCGGGGGCTATCCTCCACTCAATCACCCGGTCCGGCTCGTGTTCCTGCAATTCCCGCGCGATCCCTGAAACCAGATCACTCAGATTGACCTCCTCATGGTGAAGCTCCACACGCGTCAGGCGCGACAGGCGGAGGAGGTCATCGATCAGGCGGGCCATTTGCCCGGCATTCTGGCGGATACGACCGAGGTATTCCTTCCTCTTGTCGTCCATTTCACCGGCGCAATCTTCCAGCATGATCTGGCTGAACCCATCAATCGCCCGCAACGGGGCACGCAGATCATGGCTGACGGAATAACTGAACGCCTCCAGCTCGCGATTGACCCCCTCCAGTTCAGCCGTCCGCTCCGCCACCCGCTTTTCCAGGCCGGCATTGAGCCTGCGGATTTCGTCTTCGCTGGCTTGCAGGGCGCGTGTCCGCTCGGTGACCTCCTTCTCCAGATCCTGGTACCAGTGCTGAAGGCGGCCGATCATGCCGTTGAACACGGTTGCCAACAGGCCCAGTTCGGCCGGGTGGCGGGCGGAGGCCCGGGCGGTGAAATCCCCGACGGAAACCCGCTGGGCGACGGCAACAAGCTCCTGGATGGGCCGGGCAATCGTCCGGGCCAGAAGAAGACAGACCCCGATGCCGACGACCAGGAGGGCAAACCAGAAGACGATCTGGCGGAATAATCCAGCCTGGGCCGGCTTAAGGGCGAGGTCACGATTCATCTTGAGGGCCAGTCCCAGGGCAATGCCGCCACCAAATTTAGCCTGGCGATGAAAGGCAAGGACAGGATGACCGAGTTCGTCAGGGCCATCATAGGGCCCCTCGGTTCCCGCGATCGCCAGAAGGAGGCCGGAAAAGACCGCGCTCCTGGGGACGGTGCTCTGGATGGAGTTCAAGTCGGAATCATATTGGTGAAGCCGGGTGGTTGAGCTGTTGATATTGGCGGCCAGCACAAAATCCCAGTGCCGGGAACGAAGCGCGGCCCGTGACCCGATAAGCGCCTGCAACGCGTTGTCCAGATCGGCTTCAACAACGATCAGGGCGCTGACCTTGTCAGGATCGGCAAGGGAGATGACCTGCCGGATGATGCACACGTGATCTCCCCTCGTATTCAAAAGGTGAATATCGTTGGCCTCCGTGTATCCGGGAGTCACCAGGAGAGCAAGCTGGCCGGGAGGAATCCCCAGTTCCGAAGCGCTTCGGGCGTGGGTGAATGTCCCCGAAGCACCCCTGACGGAGCCGTCGGCTGGGTTGAGAATGACGATAGAGTCAAAATCAGGGTGACAGGCTAGGAACATATCAAGCTCCCGGGTCAGTTCAGGATTGGATTCAGAGGGGGCTGAATCGAGAGCGCGCCGCACCAGGGGCGAACGGCTCACCCCCTCAACCGTGCGTCGGCACTCGGCAAACCAGCTAATGAAACGCTGGCTGAATAAATCAGAGATAAGCTCCATGTCCTTGAGAACAGTACTGCGTTGGCGGGCAAACCGGCCCTCGACCGCCGTGCCGGGAATCCCCGTGAGTTCCACGCAGACCATGGCACCCAGAAAAAGGAGGATCAGGGCGCTGAAGCCCAGGCTGATGCGCCATTGCAGGCTGAGGGGCGCGATCTTCATTTCAAGGCCCTTCCCCCGCCGGCCTTGTGGAGTTTATCCGGACTGTAATGGAACCGGTCGATCTGCCATTGCGTCCCATCGCTGACGAGCCCCGGCAGCACCGTGAAATCAATCGCCGACTGGATGCGTTTCCAGTCCTGGGTGGCGGCCAGGCGGCCCGTACCCTGCAACCACAGGAACTGCTGGTTGAAACGCCCGCCGGACTCGGAGAGGTCGCGGGGGAGCATCGGGAATGACGGACTGTCAATGCCCTCCCGGCGAAGAATGGAAACCCATTTCCGATCGGCGGCAACGGCTGATTTCCCGGTAAAGTCGAGCTCTGCCTCGCGAATCCAGTTGAGCCCGGTGTAAAGGTTCTTCTCGTTCAGCCCCCCCCCAGTGCGCAGCCCTCAGCAATGCGGCCAGGAGCGCCTTCTGGAGCGCGGGCTGGCGCTCGCAGAAGTCGAGATCCATGGCGGCATAGGTCAAGGTTTCGGAACGGAACGCGGGGTGGCTGTCGGGAACATTCGCAAGGATGCGGGAGGCCGTTGGTTCCCAGGCGATCACCGCATCGGCCCGGTGGTCCCGCAGGGCGGCCTCGAGCTCCCGGGGCTGAAGCGGAACCGAGATGATGTCCGCAAAGGTGAGGTGGGCCACGTCCAGCATGCGCTCAAAGGTGAAACGGGCGCTGCTGCCCGGGGGATAGCCGACCCGGAGTCCTTTCAGATCCGTCGGGGTACGCATGCCGGAGGCGATGAT
>JBAXRC010000128.1:0-6413 GCA_037131415.1 bacterium
ATATCAACTATCGCCGCGCCCTGGCCAACCTGTACGCAGGCAACAAGATGTTCAGCGAGGCCATTACCGTGCTTCAGGACGCCCAGACCGTGTCCGGCGCCAGGGATCCGCAGATTGACCAGACCATCAGCACCATTCGCCTGCAGTCGTTCGACGAGGAGATTCTGAAGCTCAAGGCCGCCAACATGACTGTCGCCGCGGAAGCCAAGCAGCAGGACCGGGACCTGTTCCTCTTCAACGATACCCAGGACCGCGTGGCCCGCTATCCCAATGATCTCCAGATCAAGTTCGAATTCGGCGCGCTGCTGTTCCAGCAGGACCGGATCAACGAGGCCATCCAGCAGTTCCAATCGTCCCAGCGGAACGCCCAGCGCCGGATTGAATCGTTGTACTACATCGGCATGTGCTTCAAGGCCAAACAACAGTACGACATGGCGATCGAGCAACTCCAGAAAGCCATCTCGGAACTTCCCGTCATGGATGACACCAAGAAGAAGATCATCTATGAACTGGGCCTCCTGTTCGATCTCGTGGACCGCAAGGCGGAAGCCATGGAGCACTTCAAGCAGATCTACCAGCTCGACATCGGCTACCGCGATGTCGCCGCCAAGGTGGAACAGGGCTACAAGTAAGAACGGTATCCGGAAACCTTGAAAGCCATGAAACACCCCCTCACACGATGCGCTTCCCTGGCGTTGCTCATCCTGGCGGCAGCGCTCTCCTCCTGCCGCAGCCTGCCCCCCGGACGGCAGGCGCCAACCCTGTACCAGGTCTCGACCATCTCCGCCCTCATGGACGGGTGCTATGACGGCGTGATCTCCTGCCGAGAACTGCGGGAAAAGGGCGATTTCGGCATCGGCACCTTTGACCGGCTGGACGGGGAAATGATCCTGATTGAGGGCGCGTTCTTCCAGGCGCGGTCCGACGGCACAGTCGTGCCGGCCGACAGCCGCATGAGGATTCCCTTCGCCTCCGTGACGCGGTTCCCGGCGGACACCTCGTGCGTCCTTACCAACGCCCCTGAATTCGATGTCCTGAAAGCCAGGCTGGACACACTCCGCACCAGCGACAACCAGTTTTACGCCTTCCGGGTTGACGGCCTGTTTGATTATGTGAAATACCGGAGCGTACCGGCCCAGTCCAAGCCCTACCCAAAACTTCCCGCCGTGGCAGCCACTCAGCCGGTCTTTGAGCGGCACGCCCTCCGCGGATCACTGATCGGCTTCTGGTGTCCCCAGCACGCGAATACCTTCAACGTCCCCGGGTATCATCTGCATTTCATCTCGGAGGATCGCCAAAGTGGCGGGCATCTCCTTGATTGCGCCCTCCGGGAAGGCGCCGCACGCGCCGGGCGCCTGCCGACCCTCACCGTGTCCCTCCCCCAGACCGAGTCGTTCGACCGGTTCAAAACCGGCCGCACCCACGTCCAGTCCCTGAACACGGTCGAGTCCGGGAAATGATATTCCACGTCGTCATCGTGGACATTCAATCCGCCGCCGCCTATGATTCCCCGCAACCCCTTGATCAAGGACCACACCATGAGCAGAGCCATCGGATTCGACAATGAACTCTATCTCCGCGAGCAGACCGCCTGCATCCTCGAACGCGTCAACAAGTACGACAAGCTGTACCTTGAGTTCGGAGGTAAACTGCTTTTTGACTACCATGCCGCCCGGGTTCTTCCCGGTTACGACCCCAACGTGAAAATGCGGTTGCTCCACCAGCTTAAGGACAAGGCCGAGGTCATCCTCTGCATTTATGCCGGGGACATCGAGCGCAAGAAAATGAGGGCGGATTTCGGCATCTCCTACGACACCGACGCGATGAAGCTCATCGACGACCTTCATGACTGGGATGTGGATGTCACCGCCGTGGTCATCACCCGGTATGACAACCAGCCCGCCGCCGACCAGTTCAAGAACAAGCTGGAACGACGCGGCCTGCGCGTCTATACCCACCGGTCAACACGGGGCTATCCCTCCAACGTCGACCTGATCGTCAGCGACACCGGTTATGGCGCAAACCCGTCCATTGAGACCACCAAACCCCTGGTCGTTGTCACCGCGCCCGGTCCCGGAAGCGGCAAGCTGGCAACCTGCCTCACCATGCTGTACCACGACCACAGGATGGGCCGGAAGGCGGGCTACTCCAAGTTCGAGACGTTCCCCATCTGGAACCTCCCGCTGAAGCACCCGGTGAACACCGCCTATGAGGCCGCCACAGCCGATCTCCGCGACGTGAACCTCATTGATCCCTTCCATCTCGAGGCCTATGGCCAGACCACGGTGAACTACAACCGCGACATCGAGGTGTTTCCGGTTGTGAAAAGCATCCTGGAACGCATCAGCGGGGAAAGCCTGTACCGGTCCCCGACCGACATGGGCGTCAACCGCGCCGGGTTCGGGATCTGCGATGATGCCGTCGTCCGGGAGGCGGCCAAACAGGAAGTCATCCGCCGTTATTTCCGCTATTCCTGCGAATATGTCATGGGCTCGGCCGACGCGGAAGCCGTCCAGCGCACGGAGCGGCTGATGCAGGAACTCGGGGTCCGTCCGGAAGACAGGAAGGTGGTTCTCCCCGCCAGGCAGGCCGCCATCGAGGGGTCAGCCAGCGGCAAGGGAAATCTGGGAATTTTCTGCGGCGCAGCGCTCGCCCTGCCCGATGGCACCATCATCACGGGCAAGAATTCACCCCTCATGCATGCCGCCTCGAGCGTCATCCTGAATGCCATCAAGACCCTCGCGGGCATCCCCGACAAGATCCACCTCCTGCCACCATCGGTCACCCAATCCATCGGAACCCTTAAGCGCGATATCCTGGGCCGCAAGACGGAAAGCATGACCCTGGACGAAACCCTCATCGCCCTGAGCATCAGCGCTACGGCCAACCCCTCCGCCCAGGCGGCGATGGAAAGTCTGAAACAACTCTCAGGCGCCGAGTTGCATTCCACGCACATCCCCGCACCGGGTGATGAAGCCGGATTGAAACGGCTGGGAATCAACGTTACCAGCGACCCCCTGTTCCCCACCCGGAACCTTGTGGAGGTTTGAGGCAGGCAGCGGGCACCCAAAGGAAACTCCGGAAACCATCAATGGGCGAGCAGGCTCAAGTCCGGAACAGCCAACTGACTGTGCCGGACCCGTTGTGTATCACAATCAAAACACGCCGCGAATGCTGACCGTCACACCGCCGGGGGTCACTTCTCTTTCATGAGTGCCACGGCCCCAACCTGACTCTCTGCCTAAAGTGACCTGGGAGGCGTCGTAGCCAACTTCGAATTGAACCCCTATCATCTTCTTGCGCATGATCTCAAGTCCCAAGGCGCCAAAGGCACCGGGCGTGGAACTTTGGACGTCATCGCCTCCGGCGATATGGTATTTAATGCCAATGCGGCCATAAGGGGATACAGAAGCATGGGGAATGAAGTTGAATCCATAGGAAAGCCCTACCGGGACGTCCCAATAGGTTGAATCAGCGGCCCCGCTCACGATCACAACACCGGCAGGACCAAGATCAAACCCCAACCTGGATCCATGATCAAACTGGTAGTACGGAGTAAAAGAAAGGCCGATGGGAATAAACCCGCCCGAATCAGCTCCATAGGCGTCCTCATAGTAGCTGACGACATCCGAAAACCCGGAGATATAGCTTATCCCCACAGGAAAGCGCCATTCAGAAAAGTCATGCCGCGCCGCTTCAGTGGCGGCTTTTGACACCATTCCCGTCAAACCGACAGCCATACACACGCCGAACAACAGATATGCTTTCTTCATAGTCCCACCTTTCTTTGTTCTTTTACCTTTAATCCATCCTCTTACCTGAAGGTGAATGATCCGAAAGAGTCACCCTTTTGGATCATTTTGTTCAACGCCAGGACCATGACAAGGGCGTCGTTTGAAGCCGCTTGGGGTGCCCGGTTCTCTGTGATCTGCAACGCCTGCACGACCTCGCCGCTGGCCCCATCCACCAGATAGAAAGCCATATCATTCATTCGGTATACCCCTGTTGTCCTGAAAACCGGAATAATGGTGAAGGCGAACCATTGCTTGACGTAGTTGTATGAATCCCGAACTACGGGGATAAGCACATAGTCGCATTCCAATGCCTGGGAAAGCTCCTTGACCGACGCAAGGGGAAGCGGGTCATAACTGGCCTTTGCCTTGGTCCTGACATTCCACTGAAGCCGGATTTCCCGGGCAACTGCATTTGCCGCCGGTGCCGCCGCAGACCCCCGCTGGGTTGCCTTGCCGGCCGCCAGGGTATTGATATCGGACAATTTCTCGTACTTGATTCCGGATTGACCATTCCATGGCTTTGAGTCGAGCGTGGTCAGTATGTCCTCCTGGGCGACACACAAATTAGGATCCCGATCCAGCAGTTTCTCCAAGATCGCCTGATAGGCCGCCGTCAAGTTCCCCTGTTCGCTGAACTTCTTCTCTATATCCCGTCCCGCCTTGATGCCTGTCGTCGCGCCAACACGCTCCAGATACACTTCTTGAGCTGCAGAAAGCGAGGCCAGATACCGTTGCCCCCCTACCCGCGCGGCAATCGGAAGAATGGCTATTCGGCTTCCCGCATTCAGGGTTGCCGGACGTTTGGCGGTCGACTCAATAGAGCTCATTGGCACGGGTGTCGCGCACCCGGCGGCCAGAATCAGGCAAGCCACCAGAGAAACTGTCTGAATGAGTGTTTTCATTATATTTTCCTTTGCTTGATTTTTGCAGACCTGCCAATGGCATTAATCAGCGCCCCCGGATACGCGGCCCCGGATTCACTCATCTTGTCGCGGGACGCCATGGCGGCTTCGGAAATCACGGCGCCCTCTTTCAGGTCCAAAAGCGTCATCGTGCAAACCGACATGTCATTTGCCTGGTACTTGCCGAGGAAGATGGGGACATTCCCGACAATGATGACCAGTCCCGCAGGAATAACATAGGTCACATTGAGAATGTTGGCCGCATCCGAGTTGCACCGTCCAACGGTGGGGAGGATCGCGTAGCGACACCCTGAGGCCTGCGCCAAGTCCTGGCAAAGGGAAGCATTGACGCGCAATCTGGCGGCCAGGTCATAATCGCAAGACATTTGGGTTGTCCACTTCGCAAGCAACGCCTGGCAGGATTGCTTCCCTTGCGAGAGCGGGACATACTGGGCTCCCCAGCGTTCCGCCAACACCTTGTCGAGTTCTAATTCAAGATTCTGGCGGAACGGGGCACTGATTTGTATACCGCCTGCCAGCGGGGGAAGACCGAGAATCTTTTCGGTGGATTGACACCGTCCGGATTTGGGCGGCGCGTAGGACTCCAGAAGTGTAGTCCTACAGCCACATTGGGACAGGGACACTCCCGCAACCACGGCCAACACACAGAGGGCTCGCTTCATCGTACGGTCTCCTTCGCGTAAAAAAGTTTTAAATCGCTTTTTACATTACCTCAGAACACCGAGCTAGAGGCGACATCATTGCGCCGAAAGCGGCCGTTGTCGAGTATGGAGTTAGTAAAATATTCCCGTGGCGTCCCACAGGATGTGGGGATTGACTCGAACTCGCCCCTAAAACACCCTCACCCCAACCCTCTCCCCTCAAGGGAGAGGGGGCCGTCAAACGACTTCCCGTGTTGCCTGTTATTCTGAAAACAAAACGCGGGAACTGGCCTTTCGGCCTGTTCCCGCGAAATCATCCAATTGCTCTGAATGAGCGTGACTGGACTACCGGCGTCCGCCGCCACCGCGACGGTCCCGATCGCCGCCGCCGAAACCACCGCCACGGCTGCCACCACGATCACCACCGCCGAACCCGCCACCGCCAACGCGCGGGGCCTGGGGCCGCGCCTCGTTCACGGTCAGCGCGCGACCGTCAAGGTCCGTGCCATTCGTGCCGGCGATCGCCGCCGTAGCCTCATCGTCAGTCGTCATCTCGACAAAGCCGAAGCCCTTGCTGCGACCCGTCTCGCGGTCCATGATCACATCCGCGGAGGCAACCTTGCCGTAAGCGGAGAACAACTGCGACAGGGAGTCGCTGGTGACGCTATAACTCAGATTGCCAACATACAATTTCTTGCCCATCTCTCGATTCCTTTCTTCCTTCTCATCGTGGACCCCTTCTTTTTCTTTCCGGTTCCTGTGGAAAGGGGTTCAACTCAAACCCTTCGGCCTGATGGCGCCACGCCTACGGCGCAACACCTCCTGCCGATCCCCATCAGCGCCCGAACATCGTTCGCCTACGGGTTAGGAAGATCGAAAACGAGCGGTCAAGAAAGTGGCTTTCATCCCACCCCCATCCGACTTCTTCGTCAACCAAATTCGGACAATACTACAGGAATCGGCACAGGAAGTATATAAGTATCATCGTTATTTAAGAGACGGGAGAATTGTAATGTGAAATGCCGTAGGGATAAGAGAAAGCGTTCCATGCCATG
>JBAXRC010000129.1:0-6397 GCA_037131415.1 bacterium
AGAGGGTTGGGGTGAGGGTGGATTTTGAAGGAATTGACAAGTGATTGAGGAGACAGCAACCATGATGACTTTGACGAAAACGTGCGCCTTTCTTGCAATAGGCATTCTTGCCATGTCCCTTGCCGCCCATGCTGCTGATCCCGCGCCGGCCAATGTCCCCGCCACGCCGGTTTTCCGCCCTGAAAACATCGTGACCAACCTGGTCGTGATTAATCCGACCAATGCCGCTGAATTCGCCGCGCTGCGGCTGAAGGAAGCTTCCCTGGTGGCCAATCAACATGAGCTTGAGCTGAAGATCTTCAAGGTTTTCAGGACCTTGCATGCCGCCCGCGAAGAGGCGTCAAAGGGTGACGCGGAGCTGGTCGAACTGTCCCGGGAGATCGCCCGGAAGCAGGCCGAACTGGAAAAGCGGACGGCGGAGAAGTATCCGGAGATTGGCAAGCAATCCCAGGAACGGGATGTCATGACCAAGGAACATTCCAAGTTGGGCGAACAATTGCGCGATGTCAGGAAGCGGATGGATGTGATTCAGGGCTTATTGCCCGCTGAAAAGAAACCCGACGCTCCTGTGACGAAGAAATGATGGTCTTCTTGTGTCAGGGGAAAGCCCTGTCGGAAAATGATTTGATGAACTTTGGCGTATCAGTCAGTAAGAGGGATAAAGCTATGAGCAAACTACCCATGAGTGTGAATCGTAATTGGAGTTTGGTGCGGATGACGGGAGTTGCCTGCCTCCTGTGGGCCGGACTGGCCATCTTTTCCTCGACAGCCCAGGCGGCGCCTACACCGTTTCGGCTATGGCTGGATTTAAATGATCCTTCCGGTAGTGAGGGGACCATAACAGCCCCAACTAATATCCCTCCCCTCATGTCAGGCTTCGACATAAATGTTTCGTCTGCTGGGACGAATTTGATGGCCGTACCGGCAACGGGATATCAATTCGATTATTGGGAGGTCGCCGAAGGTAGTGGGTTAAGGTTTATTCCGTCGAGAACAAGTAGTAATGTGACCAGTTTAACCTGTACTAACACTTCTGGCACGAATATTTGGTTGATCGCCCACTTCAAGCTCCCGAATCGGATCTTGACGATTATTTCCACCAACGCCAGTGGTACGGAAGTGGGGCTTCCGCAGCCTTCCGCATTGAACCGGACGTTTGCTGATAATAGTCTGGTTTCAGGCGTCTCGGTTACCAGTCCTGATCCGGTAACTTTGACGGAGTCCAGTCGCTGGAAGGTGAGGAGTTATACGAGTTCGGGGAGCATATTACCCGCCAACGGAAGTGGCGTGTCGTCCATTTCCCCGTTCTATATTACCACCAATACGTCGCTCACCTGGAATTGGGAGCCGGAATACAAGCTTACCTATACGAACGTTGGCGCGGGTATTGGAACCGTCGTGTTGAGCGACTATGGCGTAGGCGGGTGGTATACCAATAACCAGGTGGTGACCGCAACGGCGACGCCAGCCAGCGGGAGCTCGTTCACAGGGTGGAGCGGTGCGACCAACACGGCTTCCCCCGTCATTACGATCACCATGAGCGCGGGAAAAGCACTGTTCGCCAATTTCGGGCCGGCGGTGGTGACGATGTGGCCTCTGACCATCATTTCAACGAACGGGGCCGGTGCCAATGTTGGCGAGCCCTGGCCCACCTATGGCACGACGAACATTGTCCATGGCTCGTCTATCAGGCCCATTGTCACTTCCCCCTATACGCTCAACCCGCCAACGGAACGTGTGGTGGCGGATAGTTACACCGGAACGGGCGATGCGCAGAGTGGGGTTGGGCCCAATGCGACGAGCTTCACCATGACACAGGTCAGCACCCAGCGCTTCAACTGGCATTCCCAGTATCTCCTGACGGTCGAAATAGCTGGAAACGGGTCGGTGTCTCGCAATCCCGGCGGGGATCCGGCCGTGGGCCTCTCAACAACGAACCTGAGCTGGTGGTATGATGCCGGGACGGTTGTGACATTGACGGCGAATATGATGGGGACCAGTAAATACCTGACGTGGGGCGGGGATGTTCCGGTCAGCGGGTCGGCCAATACCACCCTTACAATGGCCTCCAACCGCACGGTTAAGGTGACCTTCACCGAGCAAGCCCTGGATTCAGACAACGATGGATTGCCGGATGACTGGGAGCAGCGATTCAAGTTGGATTACACCAAGTCCGATCCCACCACCGGAAAATTGACCGATGGCGGACTGGGCGACTCGGGCACGTTTGGCGATCCGGACAATGATGGCGTGCCGAACCTGTTGGAGTATCAGATCACGTGGCGGCTCTATACCAATTTTGTCAATGGCGTCGTTGAATGCAATCCCGTCAACGCCGATAGCGACGGGGATGGAATTGATGACGGCTATGAGCTCTACAATATGTTGCCGCCTGGCGGGGTGATGGGCCAACCGGGGAGTCAGACCAATTTCCTGGCGGTTGTGAATCCCCGCGGCATATTCGGGGCGGACGGCAATCCCGACGGTGACTGCCTGTGGAATCCGCTGACGGGTTACGTTAATTCCAATGCGCCCCTGACCACGATCATGGAATATGAGGGGCCGGACCGGATCGTGCCGGGGACCTGGAATATCCCGATGGACGTGGGGGTGACCAATAACGGCGGAGTCTATGTGATCAGCAATGTGTTCAGGTTCGTGCTGAATCCGGTTGACACGGATGACCAGAGTTCCTCAGACAGCACGGACTCCGAAATTGCCAGCTTCAACACGCATGGTGACGGATTTGATGATGGCTTCGAGTATACCTGGGATGTCTGGCAGGGATCTCATTCCGGGGATCCCATCGGAGATCCCTTGGGCCGCAAGATTCCTCAACGGTACGGCACCGGACCGTTTCCGACCGCCGCCGTCGTTCTGGATATGACCGAGGATGGCACCAATGATCTGGCCGTCTGCAACTATGCCTATGGCGATGTCAGCGTTTATTTCAACACCAATGGTCTTTTGTTTCTGCAGTCCCAGCGTTTCCCGGTGGGGGCGGGGCCGGTGGCCATGGTGTCGGGCAACTTGGATTCGACCAACAATATCGTTAACGATCTCGTGGTGGTGAACAAGCTCGGGAACAGCATTACCGTGATGTTGAATGATCCGACGAACATTTATAATTCCGTGACCTATCCGGTCGGGCCGAGTCCCGTTTATGCGGCCCTGGGTGATTTCAACGGCGATACGAACATGGATATCGCGGTGGCCAATTCGGGCGATGGAACGGTGACGATCCTGACGAATGACACTCTGGGCGGGTTTGCCAACTATACGACAATCCCAGGGGTCGGCACTCCCTCCTGCATCGCGGCGGGTCATATCTTCACGGTTTCGACCAATAACCTTTACATGGACCTTCTGGTGACGGATACGGCTGGATCCCAGGTGCGGGTGCTCCAGAATACGGCGGGAGCCTTCACTCAAACCAATCCCGTCAGCCTGCCCGGACAGCCTTCCGCGATTGTGATCGGGGATTTTGACAGCGATACGATCGATGATTTCGCAGTCACGATCGTGAACAACGATGTCAATTCCCTGCAACATTATCGCGGTCTGGGTGGGGGCGCCTTTGCGTTCAACCAGAAGTTATGGTGCGGGGAGAAGTCAAGTCCCCTGCATCTGGCGGCGGGTTACCTTGATCTGCAGGCGAGCAATGACCTGGATGTCGTGGTGGCCTCAACCTCGAACAGCACCGGGCGCATTTTCCTGGGGAGCCGGAATGGATCCCTGACGTCCGCCACATCCGTCGACCTTCCTGCGGCGCCAGTCTGGGTGGCGATAGGCGATATCGATAGCGACGGCATTAATGATCTTGTCTTTGTATGCCGCGATCAGCACCTGGTTTCCATTTTCACCGGATATGGCGATGGGAAGATGGGCGTCTACGGCGATCTGGCCACATCGGACACCCTCGTTGACCGCCGGTTCAATCCCCACACCATGCATCCACAGGATCCGGACGCTGGGCGGCCGGATTACGATCTGATATACAAGCCCGGTGGCGGCGTGGGGGCGTGGTTTACGGATTATCTCGAGTACCATGCCTGGGACATCGGGTTGTACTCGAACAAGATCCTCCGGACCGAGTTTCCGAGCCTGCCCCGTTGTACGAATCCCTTCCTCTGGGATACGGACGGTGAAGGGATGCCTGACGGCTGGGAAATCGTCTTTGGCTACGATCCCTGGGATCGGAATACGGCGGGGCCCACCTACACGGATGCGGATGAGAATCCGGATCTGGACGGGTATGCTATCGATGGTGACTTGATCCATCATGACGTGTACCTCGAGGATGCCGGGCCGGGTACCCTGGCTTACCACAACTTCAACCCCGCAACCGGGTGGCAGTGCCCGGATCGAAATAACCCTCCGCCCCTTACCGGGCCTTTTGTTAATCGGCTGGAGCTGCTGGGTGGTCGCGATAGACCCGCGGTGATACCGAACGACAGGAATGATCGTTCGACGAGCCCCAAATTAATCGATACCGATGGGGATGGAATGTGGGACGGCTGGGAGCATTATGTCGGGTTAAATCCAGTTGCTGCGGGGGATGGCGGAGGAGATCCAGACATGGATGGCCTCTCCAACATTGAGGAATTCCTTTGTCCGGACAACTTGATCGGCGATGGGTGGGTGGTGAATAACGGGGTTCTGACCGTGACGGGGAATCTGTCAGCCGGCAAGATCGCCCAGATTCAGGCCCGGATACGCTTTGTCTCGGGCTGGAAGAACAAGACCGCGCCAACCGATCCCCTCGACAAAGATACCGATTGTGATCAGGTCGCAGATGGCGGTGAACAAGCGGCTTTCAACTATATGGGGGCCGTGGGGACAGTGATCATTACGGAGGTGGCAACCAATGGCCTAGGGATTGTGACTGCCACGTATAAGGGTAGAGGATTGTCTCCCACGACCGCGGATACGGATGGCGATCATCTTCCCGATTATTGGGAATCGTCCTTTAAAGGAAGCGGGCACAATGACGGGATGGATGCAACCGTGAAGGATGAATTCCTGGATTATGACGGGGACGGTCTCGTGAATTTCCAGGAATACATGACCGGTGCGGTTCCCCATTGGCAATACCAGAATAACAATGGCGAGATGCTGTGGGAACAGGGGCTGGGGATCTATGGATACGATCCCTTTGATTTCTTCGATGAGACCCTCTCGACGAGTGGGCTGTATCCGAATGGGGATGCCATGGTGAGTTACGGTGGGCGCCGTCCGAAGTATTGGGATCCTTGGTATATATTGCCAAAGGACATGGGCTATGTGGGAATGCCTTGGAATTTCCTGACGGCGGCAGAGCCGCCGAAGCAACCCTGGCTGTTCTCCACCACCGATCCGCGCAGTACGGATACCGACTGGGATAGCATGGATGATTACTGGGAAGTCTATCATATGCTCAACCCGTGCCGCGGGGTGCGTGATCTTGTGGCCGGTAAAGTTCTGGGTGCTGACATGGGGTGGGCGATATTTGACCTGGACATCCAGGTCGCGCCCTGGGTCAATGGCGAATGGGAGATGGACTCCGATCAGGACGGGTTTCCCAACGTCTACGAATCCATTCAGGGGTCCTCGCCAAACCCGGCCTTCTATCACACGGATCCGTCCCCCTACTGGATGAGCGATATCAGTTACGAGCAGAGTTGGGCGAACTTGTATTACTGGACCGGCGTGAAGTTCGGGATGTTCAAGTATTATTACTGGTTCAATAATATGATTTATCGAGCCCCCCTCAAGCTCCATGCTTTCCCCCAGTATCTGTTTGATTTTGAAATGAACGAGGGGTTTGACACCGATAATGACAACATCGGGGATCGTGCCGAGCTGGTGTCGAATGCCTCCAAGCCGGGGAAAACCGATCCGCTGGATGCGGGTGATCCCATCAAGCGGCGTGCCCTCTACCTGAACGGGAATGCGGCCGCCCGCACCTTTATGGGCACCACTCACAGCTGGCGACAAATGCGCACGTTCACCGTGGAAGCGTGGGTGCGGCCCGCCAACCCGATTTCGGGTGCCGAGCAGGTGATTGTGGAGCGGCCCGGGTTTGTGGCTGACGGAAACGGGTTGGGGTATTCGAGCGGGATCCGTCTCAATTTCCGCCTGGGGCTGGATGCCAATGGCTGTCCGTTTGTAGGCTATGACGGTGGCGGTTATGATCCCATCTTTGTCGAAGCCAAGGCCGGGATTTCCCTTGCCCTGAAGGCGAACCAGTGGGCGCATCTCGCGGGTGTCTATGACGGGGAGGCGGGCAAGTTGTTCCTTTATGTGAACGGTCAGATGGCGTGCATGACGCCCTCCGGCGAAATTCCCTTTAACGGCCACTTCGGGCCGGCACCGACGAATACGCTGGAAGAAGGTGCGGTGTGGCAGAGAATAATCC
>JBAXRC010000130.1:0-6397 GCA_037131415.1 bacterium
GGGTACGCGGGCGATGGCGGCGATGGCGCCGGGATGCCGGATGATCTCGCGGCCGGCGCGGACCCCGGGCTCCAATTCCACTACCTGACTCTCGACGGAAAAGATGCGCCCCGAGTAGATGGGGGTGATCGAGATGGTTTTTTCGTTCATTGCTTTTCTCTCCAGCCGTACATCTTGTCGAAGGCCTTGAGATATTCACCGCTTCGGATGCGTTCCCACCAGGTCTTGTTGGTGACGTACCAGTTCACGGTTTCGCGGAGGGCGTCCTCAAACTTGTGGGCAGGCTCCCAGCCCAGTTCGGTTTTTGGCGCGGGTGTTGTCCATGGCGTAGCGGCGGTCATGTCCGGGGCGATCCTTCACGTAGGTGATCAGGCTTTCCGGCTTGCCGAGGATCCGCAGGATGCCCCGGACGATCTCGATATTGGGGACATCATAGTTCCCGCCAAGGTTGTAGACCTCCCCGGACTTGCCCTTGCGCAGGACGGTGTCAATCCCGGAGCAGTGATCCATGACATAAATCCAGTCGCGGACATGGAGGCCGTCGCCATACACCGGCAGGGGTTTGTCGGCCAGGGCGTTGGCGATCATCAGGGGGATGAGCTTTTCGGGAAACTGGAAGGGGCCGAAGTTGTTGGAGCAGCGGGTGATAACGGCGTCGAGCCCGTGGGAATGCTGGGCGGCGCGGACCATGAAGTCGGCGCTGGCCTTGGTGGCGGAGTAGGGGTTGTTGGGCTGGATCGGGGTTTGCTCGGTGAAGGCGCCGGTGGGGCCGAGGCTTCCGTAGACTTCGTCGGTCGAAACCTGGAGGAACCGGGCGACCTTGTTCCTGCGGGCGGCATCCAGGAGGATCTGGGTTCCCATGATGTTCGTCTTGATGAATTCCCGCGGCCCCATGTGCAGGCTGCGGTCCACATGGCTTTCGGCGGCGAAATTGAGGACGGCGTCGAACCGGTGCTCCCGGAAAATCCGGCTGATATCGCGGGTGGAGGTGATGTCACCGTGGACGAAGACATGGCGCGGGTCATCCTTGATGTCATCGAGATTCTCCAGGTTCCCGGCGTAGGTCAGGGCGTCAAGGTTGACGATTGCATCACCCGGATGGGTTTTGAGCATATAGTGGACAAAATTACTTCCGATGAATCCGGCCCCGCCTGTCACTAAATATTTCATGAATGGTCTCCTGTCGCCATATATAAGCGAGCGGGCAGGGATGTTCCAGTAATAATTAAGCCGGTTTCCCCTCTTCTTGACTCTATGGGTGGGTTGTCTTAACTTGAGAAGACTTTTGTGTGATCATTCTACCAGTGGAACGGGTTTATGAGCAGTGTGCTTGAAAAAGTGAATTTGCCGGCTGACCTCAAGGGGTTGACGCCGGATGAGATGATTCAGTTGGCGGGGGAGATCCGGGAACTCCTGATCGAGACGATCAGCCGGACGGGCGGGCATCTGGCTTCCAATCTCGGGATGGTCGAATTGACCCTGGCCCTGTTGAAGGTGTTCAATCCACCCGAGGACAAGATCCTTTTCGATGTGAGTCATCAGGCCTATACCTACAAGATCCTGACAGGCCGCAAGGACCGGTTTTCGACGCTTCGGCAATATGGCGGCCTCTCGGGGTTCCTGAAGCGTGACGAGAGTGAATACGATGCGTTCGGCGCGGGTCACTCCGGGACGGCGCTTTCCGCCGCGCTCGGCATGGCGGTGGCCCGGGACCGGCAAGGCGGAACCGGGCATGTGGTGGCCGTGGTGGGGGATGCGTCCCTGGCCTGCGGGGTTTCCTTCGAGGCCCTGAATAACATCCATTCCACCACCTCGCGGCTGATCCTGATCCTGAACGACAACGAGATGTCCATCTCGGCCAATGTTGGATCGGTTTCCCGTTATCTGGGCGAACTCCTGGCCAATCCCCGCTATAACCGCTGGAAAAGCTCAATTGAGGATGTGGTCAAGCGGATGTCAGGCCAATCCCAGACCCTGCGCCGGATCTATTACCGCATGGAGGAGTCCGTCAAGAACCTGTTCCTGCACAGCGTGCTCTTCGAGGAGTTCGGATTCCGCTACATCGGTCCGATTGATGGCCATGATATTCCCAAGTTGATCGACGCGCTGGAAATCGCCCGGGATGATGTCCGGCCTATCCTGCTTCATGTGGCCACCCAGAAGGGGCGGGGGTATGAATTCGCGGAGCAATGCCCCGAAACCTGGCACGGGACGGGGGCTTTCGACATTGAGTCCGGGAAAGTCACAAAGCCGTCTTCCGCTCCCTCGTATTCCCAGATCTTTGGCACCACCTTGGAACGGTTGGCGGCCCGCAACCCCTCGGTGGTCGCGATTACCGCAGCCATGCAGACGGGCACAGGGCTTGCGTCGTTCGCGGAGCGCTATCCGGACCGGTTTTTTGATGTGGGAATCAACGAGGAGCATGCCGTGGTGTTTGCCGCCGGGCTGGCCACCCAGGGCATAACGCCGTTCTTTGCGGTGTATTCCACGTTTGCCCAGCGGGCGCTGGATTACATTATCCATGATGTCTGCCTGCAGAACCTGCCCGTGGTGTTCTGTCTGGACAGGGCGGGAATCGTTGGCGATGACGGTCCGACCCATCACGGGATTTTCGATATGGCGATGATGAGGAGTTTCCCGAACCTGGTGATCATGCAGCCGGCGGATGGGGCTGAATTGGTCCATATGCTTTATTCGGCGATCCAGTGGAAGCGCCCGGTCGCGATCCGGTATCCCCGGGGAAGCTGCCCGGGCTTCATTTCCCCCGACCAGTTCGAGGAGGTCCCTCTGGGGCGTGCCCATGTCCTGCGGGAGGGTTGGGAAATCCAGATCTGGGCGCTGGGCGACATGCTTCCTTTGGCGATTGCCACGGCGGACCGGTTGGTGACAAAGGGTTACTCCGTTGGTGTGGTGAACGCCCGGTTTGTGGCGCCGCTTGATGAAGACCTTGTCCTGTCGCAAGCCCGGCTGGCCCGTGCCTTTGTAACCATTGAGAATGGTGTGGTGACCGGCGGGTTCGGGTCCGCGGTTGCCGAGTGCCTGGCGGATGCCGGTTATCAGGGGCGTGTCATCCGGAATGGATGGCCGAAGGAATTTGTGCCGCATGGCTCGCCGTCCATCCTCGAGGAAAAACACGGATTGACTCCCGATGCGATTGCCGCCCGGGTCGTGAATGCCCTTGCGGGGTGATGCCATGCTTGAAAGCCAGCTCGTATTCCTGAAGATTGCCGCCATGTTCATGGTGATGGTGGCCGGCTGGTGGGCGGCCCGGCGCGACATCCTGACCCCGGCCTTGACGAAGTCACTCAGCGTCCTTGTGGTCCAGTTGACATTTCCCTGTCTCATCATTGTCCAGATGCTCGGCACGGTCAATCCGGAGTCCCTGAAGCGGGGCTGGTGGGTTCCTCTTTTTGCATTGGTAAGTATTCTGCTGGCCTCATGGGTAGGCCGTTGGCTCTGCCCGGTGTTCCGGGTTGATGAGGCACGGCGCCGGACGTTTGCCTTCCTGGTGGCGATCCCGAACTGGGTTTTCCTGCCGTTACCGATTGCGGAAGGCCTGTATGGAGGCGATGGCGTCCGGTTTGTCCTGCTCTACAACTTTGGGGCGCAGATCGTCCTCTGGTCATTCGGGATCCGGATTTTGCAGGGAGGCGGGAAGGGGGAGCCTGTCTTGCGGACGCTGCTGGGTAATGCAGGAATCTGGGCGACCCTTGGGGGTGCCGCCGTGGCTTTGCTATGGCCCGGGGCGGCGCGACTCGGGCATTCCGGCGTGAATTCCGGATTCTGGTTGCTTGGCGATGGGCTGATTGGTGCCTTGAAGATGCTGGGGGACCTGACGATTCCCCTGTCCCTGCTGGCGACGGGCGCCCAGTTGGGTGCGATGGTCAAGGCCAGTGAATTTCAATGGCGGTCCCTAGCCGGTGTTACGGTGGCCCGGCTGCTTGTGGCTCCGAGTCTCACCATTTTATTGCTAAAAGGCGTTCTGCTGCTGATGGGAGTAACGCTCATGGAGTCTGAGTTCATTACGGCCGTAATTATCGTGGCCATGCCGGTTGCCATCAGTTGCACGATGTTTGCGGAGCGATTTGGTGGCGACAGTCAACTCAGTGCCAGTTCCATTTTCCTGTCAACCCTGCTCAGCCTGGTCACTGTGCCGGTGGCGGTGGTGGTCTGTCACGGGTTGATGTAATTCCTGTTGTTAAAAATAGTGTTGTTGTCCGCGGGCGGGACGAATATCCTTCCGCTTCAGAACTAACCACGAGGAGCAAAGCAATGAAGAACTCTATGATGGGACGGGTGTGGGGCGTGATGATCGTGCTGGGTTTGGCTATGTCGGTCACAGGCCAGGCATCGGTGGAACAGAAACCCTACGGAAAATTAGCCGATGGCACGGACGTGGTGCTATTCACGCTGAAGAATGCGAAAGGAACAGAAGCCCAGATCATCAACTATGGAGGGATTGTTGTCTCCCTTAAAGTGCGGGATCGCGCCGGCAAACTGGGCGACGTGGTGCTCGGTTACGACAAGCTGGATGATTATGTCAAGGAAACCCCTTACTTCGGATGCCTTGTTGGTCGGTACGGAAACAGGATTGGAAAAGGGAAGTTCCTGTTGAATGGGCAGACCTACACCTTGGCGACGAATAACGGCCCCAATCACCTTCACGGCGGGATAAAGGGGTTTGACAAGGTGGTCTGGACCGCCGCAGTGAAGGACGGGAAAAAGAATCCCGCCCTGACCTTGAAGTATGTGAGCAAGGACGGGGAGGAAGGGTTTCCTGGAGCCCTTTCCGTCACCGCCGTCTATACGCTGACGGAGCAGAATGAGCTTCGCCTGGATTATACGGCCACGACCGATAAGGACACGATTTGCAACCTGACCCACCACTCATACTTTAATCTGGCCGGCGAGGGGGATGTCCTGAAGCATGAAGTGAGGATTCTGGCTGACTGCTTCACGCCTGTGGATGCGACCTTGATTACCACCGGGGAGATTCGTCCCGTTGATGGCACTCCCTTTGATTTCCGGAAATCCACCGCGATCGGTGCCCGGGTGAACGATAAAGACGAGCAGATTAAATTCGGCGGCGGCTATGACCATAATTGGGTGATTAAAAAGAAAAGCGCCGGGAGTCTTGGCCTGATGGCCCGGGTGTATGAGCCCACGAGCGGACGGGTGATGGAGGTGCTTTCCACCGAGCCGGGCTTGCAGTTCTATGGCGGCAATTTCCTGGATGGAAAGCTGATTGGAAAGGGTGGCAAAGCCTATCAGTACCGAACCGGGTTCTGCATGGAGCCGCAACACTATCCGGACTCCCCGAACCGGCCTGAATTTCCGTCGGTCGTGCTTACTCCCGGACAGGTATACAAGAACACGATCATCTATCGATTCAGTGTGAAGTAAAACAATCAGGCGGAACGTTGAATAAAATAACGGGAGCAAGTCCTGCACAAGTTGGATGTCGCCAAGTCGACAGGAGGTGACTGAAGCCTCTACTATTAAAAGGCTTATGACTGCACTGCTGAAAGACATTTTCGCGCGGCGGGATCTGCTGGGCATGCTGGTGGCGCGGAATATCAAAATCCGCTACAAGGCCTCGGCGTTGGGATTCCTTTGGACGCTGCTGGGACCGATCTTCCTGATCGCAATCTATGCGCTGTTTATCAAGGGGATCATGAAGTTTCCCATGCCCATGCCGGTGCTGGTTTCCGGCATTTTTGTGTGGCAGTTCCTGGCCATGTGTCTTGGCGATTCCTCTTTCGCGATCATCGGAAACGCCAATCTGGTGAAGAAAGCCTGTTTTCCGCGGATTCTACTGCCGCTCTCGATCGTGCTGGCCAATTTCGTGAACTTCCTTCTCTCCCTGCTGGTCATGCTGGGTTATCTCCTTTTTCAGAACCCGGATTTCTCCGCAGCGGGCTGGCTGCCGGTGGCGATGCTGGCCCATCTCGCGATTTGCCTCGGGGTGAGCCTGGCGCTTTGCGCCTTGAATGTCTTTTTCCGGGATGTCCAGCACATGACGGGCATTTTTACAATGGCCTGGTTTTTCGCGACACCCGTGGTGTATGACCTGTCCATGCCGTCGTTATCAGGGTTTGTGACAACGCACCCGGTTCTCGGGACGTTGTATTTCCTCAATCCGATGGCGGGGATCCTGTCGCTGTACCGGACAGCGCTACTCGGAAGCCCGTTGCCGGATTTGTCCCTGGTGGGGCTGTCGGCTGGTGTCGCACTAGTGGTTCTGGTGGCTGGACTGTGGATATTCCAGAAGCTTCAGCCTCGGTTTGCGGATGAATTGTAAATCAGCAGTGGTGAACTATGGTGAATGTTGCAAAAGATCCCCGGGTCATGGACCTGATCCAGCGCGCCTTGGCGGAGGATATTGGGAGTGGGGATG
>JBAXRC010000131.1:0-6377 GCA_037131415.1 bacterium
GGATGATGGGAGTGCCCCTGGCGCGGGGCTGCCTGTCGCGGGTGCGGGAGACGGGGACCCAGACACACTTGAACATGCGCGAACGGGCCCGGAATGTCGCCGGCGCCTTTGCCGTCCGCTGTCCCGAGTGGGTGGCCGGCAGGAGTTTTCTGCTGGTGGATGATGTGATGACCACCGGGGCGACCGTTTCGGAAATCAGCCGAATCCTTAAAGATGCAGGAGCCTTGCGTGTCTGCGTCGTCACTGTCGCACGTGGTTAGAGGTTTCCCACAATAGGGTTTTTATGCTTAACGGATCCCTTGCGTTTTAGGCGCAAAAATCGGTTGACGGAAAAATCGACTCTGTATACATTACGCAACTTCTTTCTGGGCACTTTGCCCCCATCGTCTATCGGTTAGGACAACAGGTTCTCAACCTGTTAAGAGGGGTTCGACTCCCCTTGGGGGTGCCACTTCAAAAAGCGGATGACGCTTCTTCTGCCCAGCCAACCCTTGCCATCAGGCATGCCTTCGGGCTCCGTGGTGATGGATGCCATCCTTATTCAGTCCAGCCGTATTTTTTCATACAGTTCGGGCAGAGGCCGTGCGTGAATGTGGCATTGGAATGTGTCTGGATGTAGGATTCCACCGACTGCCAGTAGTCTTTGTCGTCACGGATCTTCTTACATCCGGAGCATATGGGCACGAAACCACTCAAGGTCTTGACTTCGGCCAGGGCGGTCTTCAGTTCACCAATCAGCGTTTCACGCTCGATTTCCGCCTGTTTGCGCCCGGAGATGTCCTCCATGGCAACGCACAAATGCCGGCGGCCATTGATCTGGACGGATCCGGCGCCGATCTTTATCCAAAACTTCTGGGGCGCACCGTTCCGCATCAACTCCAGCACCACCTCGTCCCCGTGCATCTCGCCGCCGCTCGCAATCAAGCGTTCAATACCGTTTCGAACCGGGCACAGCGGGCAGTCCGCCGAGTAGCCGCAGCCGCGCGGATCCTCCGAACTATGAACACAGCCCAAGGCGTTACCCGGTCGGTGTAGTAGAAGATCATCCGATCGATGGCCCTCCGTCAGGGCGCGGGCCTCACTGTTGATGCGCACGATATTGGTGTTTTCATCGAGAATAAACATGGCGATCGGCGAGGATTCGATAATCGCGTCGAGATTCATCTTCTCCACTCGCAGCCCCTCCGCAGTCTCCGCCAAGGCCCGGTAGTGCTGGATCTGCTGCTGCCGCCAGACTAGACGCACACAAGCCCCCGCGCCAAGGACCGATATGACGACCATGAGAATCAGTTGCCAGAGTTGCTCGCGCAGCGGTGCATACGCTTCCGTGGTGTCGATGCGGGCCACCAGCGCCCACGGCGAGTCGGGAATGGTGCGCACGGCCGACATCACCGACACGCCGCGGTAGTCTAGGCCATCCATGATTCCCTCCCATCCGAGGGCGGCCTGAACCGCAGGCATAGCGACGCGGTCCAAGGGCACCCGGAGGTTCAGGGCGGTATTCGTCTGGAACCGGAGTTCATTCAGGAAGACTACTTCGTTGCCTTCCCGGCGGACGAGCAGCGTCTCCGCCGTCTTGCTAGGCGTCGGCCATCGGTGAAGGAAGGGGTAGACGAAGGTTATTGGATTGATGCGTATGGTCACGACACCCAGGGGGCGACGGCTCTCTTTCTCGTCGAAAATGGGAACCAGTACAGTTAGATAGATGTTCCTGTTAGAAGAATGTCGGTGAAAATCAACGAAGGTTATCTGACCGGAGCGCAGGGCTTCCGGAATGCATTTCACAACAGTTGAAGACACCGGCAGCAGGTTCGTGGTAGACGCCTGGAGCGGGGTGCCGTCCACGGCGAGCAGACGAACTTCGTCGTACGCATGCTCCCCTGTATAGAGGCTGACGAGCCAGTCATGAACATTTTCTTGCGCCACCGGGTTCCCGGGCCGATCGAGCAAGTTTTGCGCCAACCTTGAAAAAGCGGCGTTCTTGAAAAAGATCGAGGCATCCCCCCTCCGCTCCTTGCGCCACTGCGCAAGATCGCCCGCCTTCAAATTCGCAATGGAGGAAATCTGGCTCTCGATCTCGTCGCGGAAGTGGCGTTTGGTGTTCTGGTAGTAAAACCAACTGGCGATGCAGATGCCAACCGTCGTCAGCACGAAGATCAACAGGAATGCTAGTCCTCCAGGGGGGGTGTGTTGAGGGGAATGCAGCGACTGCCCGGACCGTGCCGGCCCCGGCCACTGACTCTCGGTTGCTCTATCTGGCTTCATCGCCATATCACCCCTCCATCTCGAGGTTCAAAGCCGTTTGCATTTTCATCCCGTCCATCTGTCATTATTTTGCCATTCGATTCCGGGAATACAAGTTCAATCCTGACCATTAACTACGATTGAGGCGCTCACGGTGCTGCCTGCTCCATATAACACGCAGGGATTCCCCAGCAGCACCAATAATTGGCTGTACAACCTTTCCCCCGCCACTAAAATCGGTTCCATTTACGGATGGAATGGTGCCCATAAAACGACATGATATCAACGTGCTCATCTAATTCTATCAGAATAGATTTGCTCCTCGGACCAAGTGGACGATGGTGCTTTTCTGTCATTATCGTTGTGTTGTGTTTAGTTTGGACTTCTTCCGGGCTGGCCCAATCTCGATCGCTTCCAACGGATCGCGCCCGCGTCACCGTCGCTAGTATCCCTGACGCCTACAACCCTTCCGGGCACTCTCTCAAGGTCCTGCGCACCGACGCCAAGACGCCTCTCCGCGCCGGCACGGCATGGATATGGGAAAAGGACCGCCAGGAAGAGCCTGAGTCATACTATGCATCAATGCGCGCCAAGGGTCTCAATGCGGTACGTATGATTCTCTTCGACACCTGGGAGATCGAGGCTTACACGGCGTCGGCCACCTTCAAGCCCACCGACTGGAACAACCTTGCCTACCGCACTCGCCAGCTTGCCCGCATGGAGCGCGCCGTCAACTACGCCTCCGCCCACGGCTTGTATATAATCATCAATTCGCACAACAAGATTCCCGACTACAACGAAACCTACGCCAACGCCCTTTGGACCCACGTCGCCCCCTACTTCGCCTCCCGCACCCACGTTCTATACGAGACCGCCAACGAACCCATGGAGGGGATCGGCAACAACGGCGGCATGACCCCCAAGGCCTCCGACAGCGCCACCAAATCGCCACGCATCCAAGCACTCAAGAAAACCTACAACCTGGTCCGTAGCGCCGCTCCCAATACACACATCATGATCCTCACCCCGTCGGGGATCAACGACTACGCGACCGGGACTGGTCTCGGCAATCTCGCTGCCGCCTTCGCCGCCCTGCCCGGCACCGTAGATTGGACCAAGACGTCCATCGCCTACCATCTCTACAATAACGACTCTGCCTACGGAGCCGCCACCAAGGCCGCTAATCTTCGCAATCTCCACTCCCGCTTTCCCGGTTGGCCTTCGGAAAACAATTTCCCCGATTCCATCTCCAACGCCGCCCTCGGCATCACCGACAAGTGGCGCTCAGCCCAGTTCGACTCCGATCTCTACGTCAACCAAACCTGCGAACGACTCGGTCTCGGCTGGGGCATGTGGAACATCAACGGTCAGGCTCAGCTTGACCGGAATTGGCCGATTATGTGGGAGGACGCCGTTTCTAAAAAGTGGACGTGGGTATTTGATCCACCAGTAAAGAGGCCTGTGCTCAAGGCGGCTAAATAGTTGTGGCAGAACAACATCCACACCGCGGACCGTATCGCTCCCCTTGGGAGGGTTCGCAAACGGTCAAGGTGACCGTTCAACACCTGTTATAAGGAGCAGTGCCGACGATTGAGGCGCCCACGTTTCTGGTTGCTCCAAAAGACAGGTAAGAGGGGTTCGACTCCCCTTGGGGGCGCCATCTTTCGTCTTCCCATCTGTGATTTGCCATCAGACCTTTCTTTATGCCATAGTACCGGCTTGCCACCAGTCGGTGGCGGAGGTTTATCTCGTGAAAAAATGGGCACTCATTCTGGCGGCGTGTTGTGTGGCAGGCGGGGCCGCAGGGGAAACGATCACCCTTGACGGTGTGGCCGCCTATGTAAATGGCGCAGTGGTGACCGAGGGGGAGGTCCGGGAGGCGATGGCTCCCCTGGTCCCCCAGTTGCGGCAAGTCTACGAGGGGACTGAACTGACCGCGAAAATCAAGGAGGTTCATGATGAGGCCCGCGACGACCTCATCAATGCCAAGCTCATTCTCAAGGCTTTCGATGCGGATGCCAAGCTCAACAAGGAGGGTATCGAAAAGTATGTTGAGAAAAAGGTCGGCGAATTCATCCAGGACCGCTTCGGGGGCGACCGCCAGGAGTTTCTCAAGGTGCTCCGCGAGGAACATCTGTCCATGGAGGAGTGGCGGCGCCGGATGCGGGAACGGATTATTGTCGGCATGATGAAAAGCCGTGAAGTGGATGCCAAGGTCTCGGTTTCCCCGCGGGACGTGCGGCGTATCTATGAGGATAACTCCAGGAAATACTCCCGTGATGAGCGGGTCTGGATCCGCGTGATCCTGGTGCGCAACGGAACCAATACCGCTGATCGCGCCGCGCGTGAGGCCACAGTGAAGGCCACCTTCGTCAAATTGCAGGCAGGCGGGGATTTCGCGGAGCTTGCCAGGACACTTTCGGAGGACGGCAAGGCCAGTGCCGGGGGGGACTGGGGTTGGGTGGATGCCCGCGACCTTCGTCCTGAGCTGGCGACACCGGTGGCCAGCCTCAAGAAGGGGGCTGTTTCCGGTGTGCTCCGGATGGATGATGATTTCTACCTGGTTAAATTGGAAGAGCGCCAGGCGGCCGGGCCCGTCCCGTTTGACGAAGTGCGCAGCACGATCGAGAAGGAATTACGCCGGAAGGAAATCCGGCGCCTGTCCGTCCTGTGGATAGAGCGGCTCAGAAAAGATGCCTATATTAAGCTCGTTGAATCATCGGATACCTGAGGGATTCCACCCGGAGACACAGTGAATCTTACAAGTCCCTCACAGGTCATGGCATTGCTTCAGGAGCGGGGTCTTCAACCGAACAGCCTGTTGGGCCAGAATTTTCTGATCGATGCCAATATCCGCGATATCATCATCGCGGCTGCGGATCCCCAGCCCCATGATGTCGTCCTGGAGGTCGGACCCGGGCTCGGTGTACTCACCGAGCGGTTGGCGGCCCTGGCCGGACGGGTGGTTGCGGTTGAAAAGGATCGCGGGTTTTACGATTACCTCTGCAGGCAGTTCGAGGATACTCCCTGCCTCTCGCTGATCAGCGGGGATGCCCTCGATCTTGATGCAGCCTTCTACGCGCAGCACGGCATCACCAAGCTGGTATCCAATCTTCCCTATTCCGTTGGAAGCCGGATTTTGATGAATGCCTTCTGCCTGCCCGAACCGCCGGGGCGTATCACGGTGACGGTCCAGTTGGAAGTAGGGGAGCGGCTGGCGGCTCCCCCGGGGCATGAGGAGCGCGGACTTCTGGGGGTTTGGGCGCAACGGGTTTATGCCGTCGAAACAGTGAAGATCATCAGCCCGAGCTGTTTTCATCCCCGCCCCAAAGTCAAATCAGCCGTCATGCGCCTGACCCGTCTTGCGGATTCGGTCATCCGGTCCGGGAACCGGGGGCTGTTTGCCAAGTTGACGAAAGAAGCCTTCTCCTTCCGGCGGAAGCAGATGGCAACCATCCTGACGAGGGTGGCCCCCCATTTCGGGGTGACGCCCGAGCAGGCCGTATCGGCGCTGATGGACCTGGGCGTGGATCCCCGGATCCGCCCTGAAATGTTGACGGTTGACCAATGGCAACAGTTGGCCAATGGTTTGGGGGCTTATTGACAGGTCAGTGGGGTGTTCTATGAGCGGCGAAACATTGACTCCGATGATGGCGCAATACCGGCAGATCCGCGGGAAACTTCCTGCGAATACCATTTTGTTTTTCAGGCTGGGCGATTTCTATGAGATGTTTTTCGAGGACGCCAAGGAAGCCGCTCAGCTTCTCGACATTACGTTGACCCGGCGACAAGGCATGCCCATGTGCGGAGTTCCGTTTCATGCGGTGGACGGGTATCTTGCCAAGCGCATTCGCGCCGGAAAAAAGGTCGCGATTTGCGAACAGGTGGAGGAGCCGGGGAGGGGGAAGAAACACCTGGAGCGGCGCGTGACCGAGGTCCTCTCGCCGGGCACCACTCTCAACGACGGCGTGCTCGCAGCGGGCAGCGACAACTTCCTCGTAGCCCTCAAGCCTGAGGGGGACCGCGTCGGCCTCGCCGCGCGGATGGACCATCGGCCGTCGGAACTCTCCGGCGGCGAGAAGCAGCGGGCCGCGCTCGCCCGCGCCCTGATCCGGCGGCCGCACCTGTTGCTC
>JBAXRC010000132.1:0-6366 GCA_037131415.1 bacterium
TGCGACTACGCATGAGGAGTACAAGAAGTATATTGCCAAAAGCGCATCACTTGAACGCCGGTTCCAGCCGGTGCTGGTGGATGAACCGACCGGCACCCAGATCCCCCTGTCCAGCCGAGGATGGCCGGGACTGTGGAAGCCGGAACAGCTCGGCATCACGCCCTGGAAATTCACCAAACTGTTTGCCCGGAACACTCCCGGCGGCGGCATCAGTGAGCCCACCAATACCCTCGAGGATGTCGAGGCCCGGTGGGAGGTTTCCGGCAAGCTCGAAATCAATTGCCTCATTTGCCACACGGCCTCGCCCCGGCAGGACATGACCGAATGGACCAAGCAGATCGCCCGCGAAAACTTCCGCTGGGCAGCCACAGCCGCCTCGGGCCTGGGCGATGTCGGCGGCATGGCCTCGCGGGTCCGTGATTCCTGGTCGCTCATCGATGGCCCCAATCCCGATGACCGGCAATACGCCGTCCCCCCCTCGGTTAACTACACCCCGCAATGCTTCGACGGCAAGCGAACCGTTTTCTTCGACCTCGCCGACCGTCCCGCCGACAACCGCTGCCAGCATTGCCACTCGGTCGCGCCAGCGGGCTCAGGACGCAATGAGCTGGAGCCTGACGTGCATACCGCAGCCGGCTTGAAGTGTGTGGACTGCCACAACAACAACATCTCCCACGGGATTGATCGCGGGCAGGAAGGCGATCATTCCTGCCGGGGTTGCCACCTTGTCTCCAACACGTACCGCGCCCCAAAACCCCTCCACAAGGGACTGCCGCCCCATCACCTCGAAAAGCTGACCTGCACCGCGTGTCATTCCGGTCCCGGTCCTGACGATCAACTCACCGTGGTGCGCACCTCACGCGCCAACCGGTTGGGCATTTACGGAAAAGCTGTATGGGATACGACCCTGCCGCATATTGTTGAGCCTGTTTTCGTTGAGAATGCCGCCGGAAAAATCGAGCCGCGCCGGATGATGTGGCCGGCCTTCTGGGCCCAGGTCGACGGAACCACCGTCACGCCCCTCCCCCCGGAGACGATCATCAAAGCCGGCGCCGGCATTCTGGACGCGGCACAACAGGTTGCGCGCGTTCTCCAGACACTCCAGGGCGCGATCAGGGATGATGGTTCAGACGAGGCGGTCTTTACCAATGCGCTTGCCTATGCCGCAGGGGGCAAGTTGTACCAGCCCAACCCGGACCAGGGACTCCTGCTTGCCGGACCGCTCGCCCAGGCTCCAGGCCCGTGGGTCTGCCAGGCAAATGGGGGTTGGGCCAGCACGGTCCCGGCATTTGACGCCGCCAAGTATAACCCCGACGAAAATGAGGCCGATGCCAAGGCGCGCGACGCCATCAAGGGGGCATTCACCGCCCTGAAGGCCATTGCCCCTGAAGGCGCCACACCGGTATTGCTCAACGGCGGCAAGGTGTTCGCCTGCGACACCAACGAAACACTGGCGGCTTTGGCGCAACCGACGGCCCCCGCCGGACTGGACTGGGCCTGGCTGCAGGACAACCGGATTATCCCGCTGGTGCCGGATACCGCCGGGCGGTTTGTCACGCAACTGGTTGGCACCGACCGGATGCTGACCGAGGAAGCGGTGACCACGATCCTGGGCAAGCTCGGTCCGAAATCCGGGTATGTCGCCAACGGCAAACTCTTCCAGCGCGACAGCGCCGGCAAGCTCGTTTCGTCCGACCATGCAGCGGCGGCCCCGGTCAGCTGGCCCCTGGGCCATGCCGTCCGCCCGGCCACGAAGGCGCTTGGGGCGAAACAGTGCACGGATTGCCATAGCCAGGACTCGCGTTTCTTCTTTTCCAATGTCACCGCCCTGGGTCCCCTCAAAACGGAACGGCCTTCCGTGACGCCGATGTACCAGTTCGAAAAGCAGCCCGAGAACTTCAACCGGTTGTTTGGCATAAGCTTTGCGGTGAGACCCCTGTTCAAGATGGTGGTCATGATCGCAGCCCTGGTGTCGGCGATCGTGCTGCTGCTGTACGTGATGCTGGCCTTGAGGCGACAGACGGAGGGTCGCAGCCTTGTATGGCTACAGAGGGCCTCCCTGGCCGTGACGGCGCTGAGCGGCGCGGGACTGGGTATCGCCGGATTCATGGAGACGGTGTATCCGGGAACGCCCTTGATCGGATATCCGGTCATGATCCGCATGAGCCTGGTCGGCCTGTTCGCGGTCAGCCTGGCCTCGCTTGCCCTGTTGAGGGCGAGTGAACACGGATTCCATCATGCCGAGGCCAGGGTGACATCGGTGTGGCAACGGATATTCTTCTGGGCACTGATCATCAGCGGCCTGGTTACCGTGACCACCATGCTCCTGTCCATGGTGCCCCTGCTGGGAACCAGCGGCCAGCATGCCGCCAGCCTCACGCATCAGATCAGCAGCATCGTGATGGTCCTGGCCACCTTGTGCTACGGAATCTGTGCGGCCCATTCCGGCAAGAAGTCAGCGGGATGACCCCTGAATTGCATCGCTTCGGGCATGAGGCAATGACCACCCTCTTTGAGGTGATCATCGCCCATCCCGAACGCGATTATGCCCGGCAGGCGGCCTTGGCGGTGTTCCGCGAGGTCGATCGACTGGAACGGTTGCTGAGCCGTTTTGACTCCGGAAGCGATATCGGCCAGATTAATCTCCTCCATCCGGGACAGACCGTCAGCATCAGCGCCGAGGTCATGGAATGCCTGCTGGCGGCCGTTTGGGTTGCCCATGAGACGCAGGGGGCATTCGATGCGACCATCGGCCCCCTTCTGGATTGTTATCAGGTCAAGGACCGCACGTTTCAGGCCCCCGATGAAGCCAGGCTGGCACAGGCCCTCCGACAGATCGGCATGAAACACCTTGTTCTGGATGTGCCGCGGTATCGCGTGGGGGTGCAGCGCGAGGTGGTGCTGGATCTGGGCGCCATCGGCAAGGGGTATGCCTTGGACAAGGCGGCGGAAATCCTTGAGGAGTGGGAGATCGGCAACGCGCTTCTTCATGCCGGAACCAGCAGCGTCCTGGCGATCGGGGAAGGCGACCGGCCAGGAGGATGGTCGGTCGGCGTCGGGGGTGACTGGGGGAAGCAGTGCGGAACCGAACCTGTGATCCTTCAGAATGGGGCATTGAGCGGCTCCGGCAAGGAAGTCAAAGGCGAGCATATTTTTGATCCCCGCACAGGCCGTCCCGCGACGGGACATATCGCCGCCTGGGCACTCTGTCCTTCAGCCGCCGTTTCCGATGGGCTTTCAACCGCCTTCATGGTCATGACCGGGCCCGAAGTGCGGGATTTTTGCGCTTCGCACGAAGACATCGGGGCCTATGTTGTTGATCATAACCGCATTGAAATCCATGGCAAGCGGGGGCAATCGCCCCGACAGTAAGGACGCCTATAACAGGGGTGTCCGGAAGCGTCGTGACTTCCAGAGGAAGTAGATGGCGGGATAGACCAGCAGTTCCATGATCGTGGAAGTCACCACGCCGCCCACCATGGGCGTCGCAATCCGCTTCATGACGTCGGCCCCCGCGCCGTGGCTCCAGAGGATCGGCAGCAGGCCGGCAATAATGACGGCGGCGGTCATAGCCTTGGGGCGCACCCGCTTGACGGCACCATGATAGATGGCGTCACGGAGGTCGCTTGTGTTGCGCATCGTCCCCTTCCCGACCCATTCGGCATAGGCAAGATCCAGGTAAAGAAGCATGACCACCCCGGTTTCCGCGTCAAGACCTGCCAAGGCGATCACCCCGACCCATACGGCCACACTCATGTTGTAGTCGAAGAGATAGATCATCCAGAAGGCCCCCACCAGGGAAAAGGGAACGGCCAGCAGGACAATCGCGGTTTTGACGGCGGACTTCGTGTTGAGGTAAATGATGAGGATGATGATCAGCAATGTCAGCGGCACCACGATCATCAGGCGCTGTTGGGCACGCACCATGTATTCATATTGCCCGCTCCAGTGGAGGCTATAGCCGCCGGGAAGCTTGATCGCACCCCGGGCAATGGCGGCGTTCACAGCATCCTGCGCCGCCCTCACATACCCCCCAAGGTCCGCATTGCGCACATCCACATAGATCCAGGCGTTGGGCACGGCCGACTCGCTCTTGATCCCCATGGGCGCCCGCACAACCCCGATCTTCGCCAGCTGCCCGAGCGGCACCTGGGTGCCGTCCGTTGTGGACACCATGATCCCGCGCAGCGCCTCGAGATCCTCGCGGAAATCACGGTTGTAGCGGAGCGTAATGGCATACCGTTCCAGCCCCTCGACGGTGGTGGCAACCGGCATCCCCCCGAGCGCCACTTCCAGCACATCCTGCACATCGGCAATCTTGAGCCCGTAGCGGGCGATCTCGTCGCGGTTGATCGTGAATTCGACGGTGTTCCCGCCCATGACACGCTCGGCAAACACCCCGGCCGTTCCGGGAACCTGGCGTACTACGGCCCCGATTTCCGAGGCAATCCGATCGAGTTCAGCCAGGCTGGCGCCCGCAACCTTGATCCCCACCGGTGTCTTGAAGCCGGTGGCAAGCATGTCGATCCGGGTCCTGATAGGCATGGTCCAGGAGTTGTTGAGCCCCGGGAACTGGATGGCGGCGTTCATGGCTTCCGTCAGCTCCATGGGCGTGCGCCGCCGGTGCGCCACGACCTTGCCGGCCTCGCCCCGGATATCCACCTCCGGCCATTCCGCCTCATCCTTGAGCATGATCGTGGTTTCGATCATGTCCATCGGAGCGGGATCGGTGGCCGTCTCGGCCCGGCCCATCTTGCCAAACACATTCCGCACTTCGGGAAATGACTTGATGATGCGGTCGGTTTGCTGAAGCACCTCGCGGGCCTTCGTCGGAGAAATACCAGGGAAGGTGGTCGGCATGTAAAGCAGGTCACCCTCATACAGCGGCGGCATGAACTCCGACCCGATGTTCTGGTAGGGAAAGAGCTTGCCCAGCTTCGCGGCCACGGTCCTGGCCGGCCCCTCGGGAAGGTGCCGGGTCACCGCCCAATCCCACGGCATGAACACCCACCGCACAATAACCGCCGCCGCGGTCACCACCGCCCACCGCCATTTGATCACCCAGTCAATGACAGGATGATACAGCCACGTCAGGAACCGGTTGATCGGGTTCTTTTCCTCGGAAATCATTTTGCCGCGAACGAAAAAACCCATCAGCACGGGTGCCAGCGTGATGGAAAGCAAGGCGGCGGCGGCCATGCAATAGGTCTTCGTGAAGGCCAGCGGCTTGAAGAGCCGTCCTTCCTGCTCCTGCAGGGTGAACACCGGGATAAAGGAGACGGTGATCACGAGCAGGGAGTAGAACAGCGTCGGCCCGACCTCCACCGAGGCGTCCCGGATGATCTCCCAGTGCGGCTTTTTTCCACGGTCCCGCTCCAGGTGCTTGTGGGCGTTCTCGATCATGATGATGACCGCATCCACCATCGCCCCGATGGCAATGGCAATGCCGCCCAGGGACATGATGTTGGAACTGATACCCTGCCCCATCATGATCTGGAACGCGATCAGCACCGCGACGGGCAGGATGATGATCGCCACCAGGGCGCTACGCAGGTGCAACAGGAACGCCAGGCAGACCAGGGCCACCACCACGCTTTCCTCGATGAGCTTTTCCTCAAGCGTCTTGACCGCACGGTTGATCAGGGCACTGCGGTCATAGGCAACCGTGTACTGGACATCCCCTGGCAGGCTTTTCATGGCCTGATCGAGCTTCTGCTTCACATCAGCGATCACCTGCCGCGCATTGGCCCTGTCGCGCACCACCACGATCCCGCCCACCGTCTCGCCCACCCCGTTCAGCTCAGCGATCCCCCGCCGCATATCGGACCCCACCTGCACCGTGGCCACTTCCCCCAGCAGGATCGGAACCCCATTCGGACCGGCCCCCACGGCGACCTTGCGCAAATCATCCACCCCCTGCACATACCCGCGTACCCGCAGGATGAATTCCTTCTCGGCCATCTCAAGGGACCGCCCCCCCACCTCGCCGTTGCTGCGCTCAATGGCCATGCGGACTTCGGCAAGGGACAGGTTGTATGCCCTCAGGCGGACCGGATCCACGGCAACCTGGTACTGCTTCACAAACCCGCCGACCGACGCCACCTCGGACACCCCCTCAACGGAGGTCAGCTGGTAGCGCAGGTACCAATCCTGGATCGAACGGAGCTCCGCCAGGTCGCGGTTCGTCGAATTGATCGAATACATGAACGCCCATCCCACCCCGGTGGCATCCGGGCCAAGGGTCGGGGTAACGTTCTTCGGAAGCGAAGCCCCCAGCGAGCTCAGGTATTCCAGCACCCGGCTCCGTGCCCAGTAGAGATCCGTCCCGTCCTCGAAAATGACATAGACAAACGAGAACCCGTAGAA
>JBAXRC010000133.1:0-6346 GCA_037131415.1 bacterium
GTCCACAATGGCGTCCTTGGTCTTGACGTTGGCGAAACGGCTGTCGGTGATCGACGGCGTGTTGATAAATGAAGTGACAGTGAAATAGCCGTTTTCGGGAATGATGTCCTCCCAGGGAAGCGACAGGATCCTCTTGTACAGGTCGTCTGGGACGCGGGCGGTAAACCGGTCCAGTTCGAGGAGGACCCGGTTTCCGGTGTGGAGCAGGAGATTGAGCCGCATGGCGTCCGTGAGCGTGCCCGTGGTTTCGATACCGGCGTCCAGTTCGGCCTGGATGGGAAGTCCCAGGGTGGCGAGTTCCGCCTTCAGGTAGGGCGGGATGCCCTTGGCGCAGGCGATGAGAAGGGGAAAGGGGGAGGAGCTGAGATTTGAAATTTCAGATTTCAGATTTGAGATTTGAGACATGATTTACAGTTTCCTATGGGTCAGGGCGGGGATACGGTTTCGGACAGTTTCAAGATGGTGTCGGTCGAGGGTGATGGTGGTGGCACCCTCGCCTTCCTCGATTTCGGCGAGTACCTCGCCCCAGGGGCCGACGATCATGCTATGCCCATGGCTGGCGATTCCGGTGTGCGGGTCGGTTCCACACTGATCCGGTGCGATCACATAGCATTGGTTTTCGATGGCGCGGGCACGGAGGAGGATTTCCCAATGATCCTGGCCGGTGCGCCGGGTGAAGTTGGAGGGGAGGAAGAGGATGTTCGCTCCGGCCGCGGAATAGTGACGGAACAGCTCGGGGAACCGCAGGTCATAGCAGATGGCCATGCCGCACTGCCAACCTTCAAGATCGGCGCTGACGGGAGTCGTGCCTGCGGACCAGGTGTCGCTTTCCCGGATGATCTCCCCGGAGTCGAGCTCGGAGTCGAACAGGTGGATTTTCCGGTAGGAGGCGGCGATTTCGCCCCTGCGGTTGATCAGGACACTGGTGTTGTAAACAGAGGGTCTGTCGTCCTCGACGATGCTGCCCGCCAGGACCCAGGCGTTATGCCGGTGCGCGAGGGAGGCGAGGAAATCGATCAAGGCGCCGGTCAGGGGCTGGGCGCTGCCGTGATAATCCCGGGTGCTGCCCCGCATGGCGAACACCTCCGGCAGGGCTATCACGTCGGTCGTGCCGATTCCCGCCAGAAGCTGCTTGAGCCGCCCGAGATTGGCCTGGATTTCCCGCCCGGCGTTGACCTGAACAAGGGTGACCCGAAGATGATGTGACACCGGACTCATGTTTTCTTTTGTATCGTAAATACCACGGCGCCGTAACCGACCACCCATTGCCCCCGGCTTTCCGGGTGGTCGTCGCCGCTGTTGCGGTACCGCAACAGCGTGGCCTTCTGGCATCCACGTCCCCGGGCGTACTTCATGGCGGTCACCACGGGGCCGATGCCGCAGAACACCTGCTGGCTGTAATCCCAGTCGTGCATCACGCCGCTGTCGTCCATGGCAACCACCTTTTTCAAGGTGGCTTGATCCCGCTTCCGGACCCGTTCGTATGACGGGTCGTGGAGCATATCAGAACTTGCCAGCACGAGAATCTTTTTCTGGCCCGCCAGGGTAGTCAGGGCAGTGGAGAGGGCTCCGAGGAACTCGGAGTCGCGCTGACCGATCAGCGCCATTACCAGCGCGGATCGGGGGAATACCGTCTGGATGAAGGGGACTTGATTCTCGAGGGAGTGTTCCCCGACATGCGGACGGATATCCCGGGAGATGCGTGAATCGGCGGCCATGAGGAGATTGGCCGCATCGGCGTCAAGGGGGGTTTCGCCGAGCGGCGTCGAAAAGGCCGTGCCGTCCATCAGGGAGACGCCGCGGGTGTCGCCGCGATGGCTGAAGCCGAGAACCACAACGGTTTCGGGATGGCCATGGATTTCCGCGTTATCTTTCAGGGCCCGGTAGGTGTATCCGGCAACCGGTCCGGAATAGATATAGCCGGCATGGGGGGATATGGCCGCGACAATCGGATCTTTGACCTCATCGATATAGGTTTCCGCCAGGAAATGGGCGATCATTCCGGTCAGTTCGGCCGCTCCCCCGGGAAACCATTTACCCGTCCCTTGCGCCTTCCTGACGACTTTTTTCTCTGTGCTCATGGTACATACCCCACTACTTGTAGACCACCTAGTAAGTGTAGCGCAGTCGGGCCGGTTGGCAATTGGAAACTTCCGAGAGTCAGGAGTCAGAAGACAGTAGTCAGTAGTCAGGATTTAGAATTCTGTCTCCTGACTCCTGTATTATGACTCCTGCATATTTGCATTTCTTGACAGGGCTCTCCCCCTGTTTCATCATGACGGTTATGAATTCATCGCGGGATAGGGAGATGCGGTCGGCGGCGGTGACGTTGTCCGACATGGAGATCTTTGTCTTCCCCGAGCTGATGATGGCGCTGCTTCTGGCCAACTTGATGTCGCCGCGGATCTGGAAGTGGCGGGAGGATCCCTGGTTCGAGGGGCTGGCGAAGATGAAGCCCTACCGGCGCATTACCCGGCTCCGGCAGTACATCATGGATCATTACGCCTTCAATCTCGACCTGGAGACGTGGGGGCTGACGACCCAGGAGCGCGAGATGGCGCGGTTCCGGCCCTTCCTCGACGAGGAGACGATCGGGCGGTCCAACGCCTTGTTCGGGTATGAGGGCGACAAGTATTACTTCGATATCGATATCCGGACCCATTTCGGATTGGGCAAATACACCTCCGATACCATTCCCTACTGGAAAACCGAGACAGTGGAGGCCATGGACGCCTTCTGCCACAAGGCGGGGTATTCAACCGGGGCCGGGGAATGCGTCTCGCTGGCCGCGCTGTACGCGGCGGCACTTTTCATTGTTGCCGGAATTCCCCTGAAGGACATCTACCTGATGGCCACCCCCCTGCATTCGCAGAACTACGTGGATCTGGAGGACGGCATTCTCACCAACAACCGCCGCCTGGTGACCCGCAAGATGTGGTGCAACGGGACCGCCCTTTCCGCGCAGGCGCGGCGCGCCCTCGAAAACGAACAGGTCACCCTCGTGGCCCATGAGACCGGGTGGATCCATACCGTGTACCCCGGGGCGACGATCAACCCGGAGGTGTACCGGCGGTTTATCGGGAAACTCCGGGCCTTCCTGGATACCCCGCTGACGGACGAGGTGATGGGGAATTTTCTCCGGCACAAGCGCGATATCCAGAAGTGTTTCCAACTCCGCCATGTCATCCACGGGGTCAGCCATTATGTCCCGCTCGAGGTGGCTTTCCAGTATGAGGAGGGCGGTTCCTCTCTGGTGACCGATGCGACCCGCGAGAAACTCCTGTCTGAAATCGACATGGACCAGTTTGTTGCGGAGCGGATGCAGGGGCGGATCATCCTGAATGACCTGGAAGACACCGTGAGGCGCGAAAAGCCTGATCTGAACAATCCCGACGATGTGGCCCGCCTGAAGACGCAGTTTGCGTGTTCCTGCCTGAATGCCGAGTGGGCGATGGAGAGTCTTATCCGGTTCTGTCATGTGGAGCCCCGTGTGCCGGATCCCGGGACGCGGACCTTTGCGGCGCCTGAACCGGCGCTGGGCATCACAAAGGACATGACCCGGGAGGCGGTCATTGCCCGGCTTGAATCCCTGCGGGCATCCAGTCCCGCCGCCGACCTGGCGTTTTATGCCTACCGTGACCTGGGCCGCACGGATCCGGGGCCCTTCCTGAAGGCGGCGCTCGAGCGCAATCCCGTGTCGGTGAGCGGCGCGCAAACCATGTCTGACGACGAGATGGTTGCCGTGGTCAAGGCCATGCCGACCGAGTCCATCTACGATGGGCCCGGTCGCCTGGCCCAACCGGATGAGGTGTGGAACTACAACCGGGGCGACGGGGTCGAGAAGGCCCTGCTCCTGGCGAACCTGCTGAAGGCTCGGAGCCCCGGCGCGGCGGCACGGGTTGAGGTTGCCCCGGATCGGGCAGTACTGGTGATGGAGGGTCAGAGCTACGAGTTCGCCTCCTCCAAGGGGCTGAAGGCGCAAGTGTGGAATTTATGATTGAAGATTGAAGAATGCCGAGTGAAGATTGAATTCTGAAATCTAAAATCTTAAATCATCAATCTAATTTCTCTCTATGATAGCCTTGGTTGAACAATTTCTGGACCACGTCCAGTTTGAGCAGGGGTTGAGCCCCAAGACGCGCGAGGCGTATGGGAGCGACCTGGCTGATTTCTCCCGGTTTACCCAGGCGGCAGGGGTCCATGCTCCCCGGGAAGTGACCCGGAAACTCCTGATGGAGTATCTGGAGCATGAGCGGGATCGCGGGCTTGCCATGAATTCCATCGCGCGCAGGCTGGTGGCCATCAAGGTGTTTTTCCGGTTCCTGGTCCAGGAGAACCTGCTGGAGAAGGATGTGACGGCGGTCATGGAATCACCCCGGTTGTGGAAGGTACTGCCGGACACGCTGTCGATCAAGGAAGTGGATAGTCTTCTGGCTGCGGTAGGCGGGGACGATCCGACGTCGGTACGGGATCGCGCGATGATGGAGCTGCTCTACGCGTCCGGGTTGCGGGTTTCGGAACTGGCGAACCTGTCCCTGGAGGAACTGCATCTCGAAAGCGGGTATCTGCGCTGCACGGGGAAGGGCAACAAGATGCGGGTGGTCCCGGTGGGGGGCAAGGCGAAGGGGGCCCTGGAGCGCTATCTGGCGGAAGTCAGGCCGAAGCAGGTGAAGAATCCGGCGGTCCGGCAGGTATTCCTGACCCGGATGGGCAGGGGCTTCAGCCGCAAGACCGTCTGGAAGCAGATCGGGCTGTTTGCGCGGCGCGCGGGGATCACCAAGAAGGTGTCGCCCCATACCCTGCGGCATTCATTTGCCACACATTTGCTGGCAAACGGCGCCCCGTTGCGTATGATTCAGGAAATGCTGGGACATGCCGACATCGCCACGACTCAGATCTACACCCATGTGGACCAGAACCGGCTGAAGTCCGTACACCAGCAGTTTCATCCGAGGGCGTGAAGAGTTTACCACGGAGGGGCGGAGGCCCTTCGACAGGCTCAGGGCAGGTTGATGGAGAGAGAGGGAGAAGGAAATGTTTCACGAATTTCACGGGGCCGGAGTACCTGCCCCGTGAAATTCGCGAAACACCTCCCGGTGAAGAGAAGAGCAGGCTTTGTTTGTCCGAAGGACAGGTGGAGTCTCGGCATTTTTCTCCAGGAGAGGGTTGCGGGAATTTTGGGTGGTGTACCCGCCACACGAAATACCCGCAACATTTTCTTCTCCCCCTCTCCCTCAACCTCCGTCCCTCCGTGGTAAGGAATTAAATCGGGGTGTAGCGAGCAGGGAGGCTTTATGTTGTTGAGATTGAGAAAACCGAATCCTTACAAGGACCTTGAAAAAAAGCTGGGGTACAAGTTCGACAGCCGGCACCTTCTGGAGATGGCGCTGCTGCACCGCTCGTACCGCTTCGAGGTCAAGGATGTGGCCGCCGACAACCAGCGCCTGGAGTTCCTGGGGGATGCCGTGGCGGGTTTCCTGGTGGCCGCGCATGTGTACCGCCTGCACCAGGGCGTGGATGAGGGCGTCCTGACCGAACTGAGGAGCCGCGTGACCAGCGGCAAGGCGCTGGCCGTCGTTGCCCGGGAGATCGGGCTTGGTGAGTTCGTGAAGCTTGGCAAGGGGGAGGAGCGGGCCGGCGGCCGCCTCCGCGAAGCCCTGCTGGCGGACGGCATGGAGGCCGTGATCGGCGCGGCCTACCTGGACGGGGGCATCAAGGCCGCCGAGAAGATCGTGGTCAAGCTGCTCATGCCCCTGATCAGCGAGACGCCCAAGGAGGAGTGGGAGGAGAATCCGAAGGGGAAGCTTCAGGAAATGTCACAGCGGCTGTATGGCCGCGGTCCCGAGTACCGGTGTATTTCCGAGGAGGGGCCGGCGCACCGGAAGCATTTCATCGTGGAGGCCGTCGTCGGGGGCGCGCGGCTGGGTGAAGGCAAGGGCGCCAGCAAGCGCGCCGCCGAGACCGAGGCCGCCACGGCGGCCGTCAGGAAGCTGCTGGGATAACACGGGGCGAAGACTTACCACGAAGGGCCTCCGCCCCTCCGTGGTAAATCCTTATTGCAGGAGGGTCATCACCACCATGATGATGCTGATGGAGGCGGTGATGAGGGCGCCGGACCAGGCGACAAGGTTGAACCATTTGCTGTTGACGTAGGGTCCCATGATCGACCGGTCGCTGGTGATCCGCAGCATGAAGAAGATCACCACCGGCAGCAGGATCCCGTTGATGACCTGGGAGAAGATCATGATGGGGACCAGCATCTTCTGGCTTACCGAAAGGGCGATGATGGCGCCGGCGAAGCCGGCGCCGGCCGACCCGGCTGCTCGGGCGCCGGCCGACGCCGTGG
>JBAXRC010000134.1:0-6335 GCA_037131415.1 bacterium
GGAAGATCCGGCTGGGGGTTGAGGGAGGCGGAGACGAGCACGGAGTCGCCGGGTGCGAGGACGAATTCCAGTGAACCGGGGCAGAAACAATCCTCATGGGAGTCGTAGCCCCGCTCGGTCTCAACGAAGTACTCGAAATTACGGTACCAACTCGGAGTGGCTTTAAAGGAGGGGGGCTGGCTTGCCTGAATGAAGAGTTTCGGGAGTCCCATGTAGGGATGTATGGAGATCCCCTGGAACACAGGAGTCGTTTCGCCCTGGAGGTAGGCGTCTTCCCGCTTGACCTCGTGATGGCGCCTGAAGGCGAGCAGGGGATTGAGGCGCAGTGTGGCGGGACCTGGCGCGGCTTCAAGTGTATAGCGGGTCAGGACGGTGTTTTCGCCTTGAACCATCAGAATCGCTTTCCGGAGCGTGAGGTCATCGGACTGGTACAGGAACACGGGACCTTCCTCGATGAAGAATTCCTTCAGATGGAGATGGCCGACGGGATGCATCACGCCCGGGTAACAGTTGGAGGAGAGGGGCAGTGACTGGTCGCCGCAGTGGAGGCTGTCCTCGAACTTTGAGAGCAGGGTGAACCGGCCCGGGGGATCCGCAAGCGCCGCCACCAGGAGTCCGTGGTATTTCCGGGTATTGCACCGGGAGAGGGTGCTTGCGGCATAGCCGCCCAGCCCGTTGGTCTCGAGCCATTCATGGCGTAGCGAGGCGCCGGGATCCTGGCAGATTGATTTTGGAATTATGACGGTGTCTTGCATGAGTCCACCGGCGCCTGGGGTGCTGACCCGTATCTGGCTTGTCGCCGCTTATGGGCCCAGACGTAGACGGCAATGACCACGGCGCACAACACAATGACGCCGAGCGTACAGAGGTGTGAGTATTTCTTGATGAGATCGATATTTTTCTCGCAGACATAGCCTATCAGGGTGAGCGTGACCATCCAGATGGCGGACCCGATTCCGGTATAGAAGAGGAAATGGGACATTTTCATCCGGGTCAAGCCGGCGGGGATGGAGATGAGATGCCGCACCACGGGGATCAGCCGGCCGGTGAAGGTGCTGACTTCGCCATGGGCCTGGAAGAAGCGCTCCACCATGGCGAACTTGTCCGGCGGGCAGAAGAAGTAGCGGCCGAATTTAAGGAAAAAGGGGCGGCCCAGTTTCAGGGCCACGACATAGTTGAGCAGGGCGCCGAGCCAGCTTCCCAGCACGCCGAGGGTGATAACGGCGGCCATGTTCATTTCTCCCCTGGCGACCAGGTAGCCCGCCTGGGGCATAACCATCTCGCTGGGGATGGGGAAGACGGAGCTTTCAAGAGTCATCAGGAAAAGAATGCCGCCATAACCCAGATGATGAATCAAATCCACGTTCCATTGAAGTATTTGCCCGACCCAGTCGCTGATCATGCTGAAGGTTCCTTTCGTAAGGTTTTATTCATGGCATAAGCCGCACGGTAAGGCAAGTCCGGGGGTGGTTTTAAAAAGTCACAAAAAGTATTTCAAAGTTCTTGCGTTCGCGATAATAGGGGAGTAGTTTGTCACGGTTTTTGTTTTGTTATCCCAGCACACTTTCCTGTTTCACGCCGGTGGCCGGACTATGTTGTGGCAGGGAACGAAGAGGGTGTCGCAGAAAGCGTTATTATCAGTAAAGAAAGGGCGGAAGAGAATGATGAGCATGATAGGGTCACGATGTTGGATGGGTGTGAGTCTGGTGATGGCTTTTCTCGGGCTTGGCGCGGGGACGGCCATGGCGAGTGAGGCGGATCTCAAGCTCCCGGATCTGGGCGCGGTGCATTTCTCGTCACTGGGCGGTGTATCGGGAACCCACCTCATGATGATCGGTATCGTGGTTTGTTTTCTCGGGCTGCTCTTCGGTGTCATCCAGTACTTCAAGACCGAGAAGCTGCCGGTTCATAAGTCCATGAGCGACGTCTCTCAGATCATCTGGGAAACCTGCAAGAGCTACCTTGCGCAGCAGGGCAAGTTCCTGGCGATTCTCTGGTTGCTGATCGCGGTTTGTATGCTTTATTATTTCAAGGGCTTGCAACACATGCCTTGGATGAGCGTCCTGCTGATCCTGGCGGCCTCGGTGCTGGGTATCCTGGGTTCCTATGGTGTGGCTTGGTTCGGCATGCGCATCAACACCTTTGCCAACAGCCGTAGCGCCTTCGCTTCGCTCCGCGGCACGCCGTGGGAGGCGTTGGCTATTCCGATGCGCTCGGGCATGAGCGTCGGCATGCTGCTGATCACGGTTGAGCTCTTCTTCATGATCGGCATCCTGATCGGCCTTCCCCCCGAGCTGCGCGGCCCCTGTTTCATCGGGTTCGCCATCGGTGAGTCGCTGGGCGCCTCCGCGCTCCGTATCTGCGGCGGTATCTTTACCAAGATCGCGGACATCGGTTCCGACCTGATGAAGATCGTATTCAAGCTTCCGGAAGACGACCCGAAGAATCCGGGCGTGATCGCCGACTGCACGGGCGACAATGCCGGCGACAGCGTTGGCCCGACGGCTGACGGCTTCGAGACATATGGTGTGACGGGCGTGGCCCTGATCACGTTCCTGGCCCTGGTTCTTGGTTCAGGCGCCCTCTGCGCCCAGATGATCGTCTGGATCTTCGTCATGCGTATTCTCATGATCATCGCCGCGCTGGCCGCCTACCTGGCGAACGATATGTATTTCACCGCCAAGCTGAAAAATGCCAAGGCGTTTGATCCCGAGCACCCGCTCACCGTCCTGGTGTGGCTGACCTCCCTGGTTTGTATCGCGGTCACTTATGTTGCCAGCTACTATCTTCTTGCGGGGAACGCCGACCTGCACAAGGATCTCTGGTGGGTGCTCGCCACGATCATCTCCTGCGGCACCATTGCGGGCGCGCTGATTCCCGAGTTCACCAAGGTGTTCACCAGCACGAACGCCAAGCATGTGAAGGAAGTGGTTACCGCCTCCAAGCAGGGTGGCGCCTCCCTGAACATCCTGTCCGGTTTCGTGGCGGGTAACTTCTCCGCGTTCTGGGAAGGATTGACCATGCTGGGCCTGATGCTGGTCGCGGCGGTGTTGGCCATGAACCCGGCCGTGGGGAGCCTGATGCCGGTCGGGCTTGAATTTGCCGCGCCGATCTTCGCGTTCGGCCTGGTGGCGTTCGGTTTCCTGGGAATGGGGCCTGTCACCATCGCGGTCGACAGCTTCGGACCGGTTTCTGACAACGCGCAGTCGGTGTATGAGTTGAGCCGAATCGAGTCGATCCCCGGCATCGAGAAGGAGATCGAGAAGGACTTCGGGTTCAAGCCCGACTTCGAGAACGCCAAGCTTAACCTCGAGCGCAACGACGGCGCGGGCAATACCTTCAAGGCCACGGCCAAGCCGGTGCTGATCGGTACTGCCGTTGTCGGTGCGACGACCATGATCTTCGGCATCATCCTGATGCTCGGCAAGACCACGGCCGTGGACATGGCCCGTGCGGCGGCGCTGAAGGCGGGCGTGGCGTTTGACGCGACCCTTGCCCTCACGGGTGCCCAGACCACGGACGGCATTAACTCCGTGATCTCCAGCCTGAGCCTGGTGCGGCCCGAGATCGTCCTCGGTTTGCTCATGGGTGGCGCGGTGATCTACTGGTTCACCGGTGCGGCGACGCAGGCGGTGGTGACCGGTTCCTATCGCGCGGTGGTGTACATCAAGGAGAACATGAACCTGAACGCGGCAACGGCCTCGATCAAGGACAGCAAGGAAGTGGTCAAGATCTGCACGATCTACGCGCAGAAGGGGATGTTCAACATCTTCGTGGCCGTTTTCTGCTTTGCCCTGTCGCTGGCCTTCTTCAACCCGTTCTTCTTTATTGGCTACCTGATCTCCATTGCCTTCTTCGGGCTGTACCAGGCCATCTTCATGGCCAACGCCGGTGGAGCCTGGGATAACGCCAAGAAGATCGTCGAAGTGGATCTCCGCGCCAAGGGCACGGACCTGCACGCGGCGACTGTCGTGGGCGACACCGTGGGTGATCCCTTCAAGGATACGTCCTCGGTGGCGATGAACCCGATCATCAAGTTCACCACCCTGTTCGGCCTGCTGGCGACGGAAATCGCCGTGGCCATGACCGATGTGAAGCTGAAGTACATGATCGGCGGCGTGATCTTTGTGGTCGCGCTGGTCTTCGTGTACCGATCCTTCTACTGCATGCGCATCCCGGAAGACAAGACAACCGCCGCGTAAGAGGGCGGCCTGGATTTCCTGAAACCCCGTGGTGGAAACACCGCGGGGTTTTCTATTTGCTGGCCCATACGTTATTTGACAACCCGGTTCCGGGTATGGTTCCATAAGGGTGTTATGAAGATCACGTTTCTAGGGACAGGTACATCGGTGGGGATTCCGGTGATCGGGTGTGATTGCGCGGTGTGCCAGTCGAAGGATTCCCGAAACAAGCGCCGCCGTTCCAGTCTCTATATTGAGGCGGGAGGATTCCATATTGTGATCGACACCTCCCTGGATTTCCGCGAGCAGGTGCTGGAGCACAAGGTTCCCCGGATTGACGCGGTCCTGATCACCCACTCCCATGCCGATCACATTTTTGGTCTGGATGATATCCGGCGGTACAATACGATGCAGGGATCCGTGATCCCCGTATATGCCTCCGCGGGAACCGTTTCCGACTTGAAACGGATTTTCTCCTATGTTGACCAGTATATCCCGGAGCCCGGTGTCTTTCGGCCGCGCCTGACCTTCAATACGGTGGCGGGTGTGTTCCAGGCCGGGCCGGTGACCGTGGAGGCCCTGCCGGTGCTGCACGGGCGGACGGATACCTACGGGTATCGACTGGAGTGCGAAGGACGGACGGTGGGCTATGTTCCGGACTGCAAGGAGATGCCCGAGAGTACCCTGGACCGGTTCAGGGATGTTGACGTTATGATTCTGGATGGCCTTCGCCATCGTGCCCATCCGACCCATCTCACCGTGGAAGCCGCGCTGTCGCTATTGGCCCGGATTGGTGCCAAACGTTCCTATCTGACCCATATCTGCCACGATATCGAACATGAGAAAACCCAGGCCACCCTTGCCCCCGGTATCTATCTGGCCAGTGACGGCATGAAGCTGGACTGGTAAGACTTGATTCGGGCTTTGGAACGGCCTATAAAGTGCCACGAAAAGCGTGTCAAACCCGATTGAAGTGCAGTGAGGGAGACTATTGTGATTCAGGACAAGACAGACTCGGTGAAGCGCATGGATGTCCGGTACGTCGCCAACCTGGCACGGCTGAGCCTGACGGATGCCGAAACAGTTGAATTCCAGGGGCAGCTGGATCATATCGTTGAGCACTTCAATCAGCTGCGATCCATCGATGTGGAGGGAGTGGAGCCCATGGCGCATGCCGCGGTGATCCAGAATGTCTTTCGCGACGATGTGGTCCGGCCCGGACTGGATCGTGAGGATGTCCTCAAGAATGCTCCCCAGCACAGTTCCGATCTCATCATGGTTCCCACCATTGTGGAATGACAGGGCAGGCATGTCGGTGAAGGTGTCTGCGGATGGAACGAACCATGTCAAATCGTCATTCATCGTCATCAGGTGGTCCAGACCGGCGGCCCGCCCGGCGCCACGACCCGCCGGGGCTCTTTATTCTGCATGAGGATCCGTATCTGCTGGTCGTTGACAAGGCGCCGGGGCTACTGACCATCGCGACCGAGAAGGATCGCGAGCGCACGGCCTATCGGCTGCTGACGGACTACGTTCGCAAGGGGGCCCGCCGTTCCAGTCAGCGCGTCTTCATCGTTCATCGCCTGGACCGCGACACCTCCGGCGTGCTGGTTTTCGCAAAAACGGAGGAGGTCAAGCGCCACCTGCAGGATAACTGGAAGGATGCCCGGAAGAGCTATCTTGCCATTGTTCATGGCGTCCCGCCGAAGCAGGAAGGGCGGATTGTCTCCTATCTAACCGAGAACGCGGCGCACCGGGTTTATTCGACTCGCGATCCCGCCAAGGGCCAGCTTGCGGAAACAGCCTGGCGGGTATTGAAGACGACCCGCGCGTTCAGCCTCCTGGAAATCGATCTTTTGACCGGGCGCAAGAATCAGATCCGCGTCCACCTTGCCGAGTCCGGGTTCCCGATCGTTGGCGACCGGAAGTACGGCCGGGTCGATGATCCGGCCCGGTTGCTGGCCCTGCATGCCAGGACCCTTTCCTTTACTCATCCAGTAACCGGGTCATGTCTGGTTTTCGAGGCGGCTGTTCCGAGGCACTTTGCCCGTTTGCTTTAGCCATGGTGCCTGGTGTCGCTGGTGTACCGCCCTTTAGGCGGCCCCAGGCGGTTATGGCATTGGCGGCGTCGGGGGTTCCGAGGCGCGATAATCC
>JBAXRC010000135.1:0-6328 GCA_037131415.1 bacterium
GTGGTGGGGAAGGGGATGCTGGGGGTTTACCTGGGGATCGGGTTGACGACGTGGGTGGGCTTGTGCCGGCTGTTGCGGGGTGAGGTGATGAAGCACCGGGAGCGGGCTTATGTCATGGCGGCTCGCGCGCTGGGCTACAGTTCCTGGCGGATCATCTTCCGGCATATCCTGCCCAATGTGTTCCATATCGTGCTCATCACGTTTTCCATCCGTTTTCCGGCGGCGATCGGGACGGAGGTGTTCATGAGCTTTCTCGGAATTGGAGTGCAGGGCGAGCCCTCTTGGGGTATTATGATCAGCAATGCCCGTCTCCGGCTCTGGCAGGGGATGTGGTGGGAAATGACCGCTGTCACGGTGGCCATCCTGGTGGTGGTGCTGGCGTTCAATCTGGTGGGCGATGCGTTGCGAGACGCGCTCGACCCGCGTTCACGAGCGAGAGAAAGTTAATATTATGCCTAAAAAAGCGGCCTTGAAGACGGTGACCCACGACAGTCTCCTGGAGTATTTCAAAAAGCCTGACTATGCCCCGCAGACTCTCGGGGAACTGTCGGATGTCTTCGCCGTGCGGGGCGGGGGACGCAAGGCCCTCGTGGATCTCCTCCACAAGATGGTGATGAACGGGGAGATTGTCCTTATCCGCAAGACCCGTTACTCCCTGGGCGCTCCCGCCGATCTGGTCACGGGGCGGCTGGAGGTGAAGCGGTCCGGTGACGGCTATCTCACCAATCTCGAGGGGGAGCTGACCGTCAAGATCGACCGCGGGCATCTCAGTACGGCCCTGCCCGGCGACAAGGTGGTGGTGCGGCTGGAGCCGACCCGGGTCGGCATGGCGGACTGGCAGCGGCACGGTGTTGTGATCCGGGTGCTGGAACGCGGGGCCCGGGTGGTGGTGGGAACCCTGAAAAGCACGGGAAAATTCCTGTATGTGGCGCCGATGGATCCTTCTTACCAGCAGGATTTCTATGTGTCCGATGCCCACGGTGCCCAGATCAATGATCGGGTTGTGATCCAGTTCACCAATTGGGAAAACAAGCACGTCAACCCCGAGGCCGAGATCATCGAGGTGATCGGGCCGGCCGACAATCCGTCGCTGGACACGCTGGCGATCATGCGGCAGTACGACTTGCCCGAGGAGTTTCCCGTGGAAGTCATGCGGGAAGCCAGCGCTTCCGCCGGCCGCCTGGCGCAGCCGGGGAACCGGGTGGATCTGCGTCCCAAGTTTATCTTCACCGTGGATCCGGTAACCGCCAAGGATTTTGACGATGCGCTTTCCCTTGAGCGTGACGAGGAAAACCGGCGGGTGCTGGGGGTGCATATCGCCGATGTGTGCCATTTTGTGACGAAGGGGAACGCCCTTGACCGCGAGGCGATTGAGCGCGGCAACAGCGTGTACCTTCCCGACAAGGTCATTCCCATGCTTCCCGAAGAGCTCTCCAACGGCCTGTGCAGCCTCAAGCCCGACCAGGACCGCCTGGCCTTCTCGGCGTTCATCACGTTTGATGATGCCGGGCGCGTGGTCCGCTCCAAGTTTGCGCGCACCATCATCCGGTCCCGGCTCCGGCTGACCTATGAGCAGGCGCTACAGGTGCTCCAGACGCCCGCCGGCATGGCCTGCAAGGTCGAGCTTCCCGATGGCGCACGGCAGCTGGTCAATGAGGTTTGCGCGCTGGCCATGCAGTTGCGTGCCCGCCGCCTGGCGCAATACGCGCTGGATATCAATATGCCCGAGAACCAGGTGATTATCGGCGAGGGCGGCATGATCGAGGATATCCGTCCGGTGGAGAACGACATCTCGCACCAGATGATCGAGGAATGCATGGTGGCGGCCAACGAGGCGGTGGACCATGAGATCAGTACCCGCGGAATGAAGCTCATCCACCGCCTGCATGAAGCGCCGGCGGAAGACAAGATCGAGATGCTCACCGCCGACCTGCACGACATGGGCTATCAGCCCGGCCAGCTCAATAACCGGCGCAACCTCATGGAGTTCCTGACGCGCATCCGGGATACACCCCTTGCAAACAGCGCCCAGATGGCGGTGCTGCGGAGCATGAAGCGGGCGGTTTACAGTTCCAAGGAGGGCGGGCATTTCGGCCTGGCCAAGAAGTTCTATGCGCATTTCACCTCGCCGATCCGGCGCTATCCGGACCTGGTGGTGCACCGCATCCTGGCCGCCATCCTGGAATCCCGATCGAATCCCTATCCGGCCGAGGAGCTGGAGCGGCTGGCGGTTCATTGTTCGGAAACCGAGCAGACGGCCCAGGAGGCCGAGCGGGAGCTTCTGGAGATCAAGAAATACCGGTTCCTGGCCCAGCAGATCGAGCAGCACGCCGCCCGGGTCTATGATGCCGTGGTGGTGAAGGTCATGAATTTCGGCCTGTTTGTCGAATTGGACGGGCTGGGGGTTCAGGGACTTGTTCATGTTTCCGCAATTTCGGATGCCTTTGTCCGGTTTGATCCCGGCGACAAGGCGTTGCGGGCGGGGCAGGATGTGTACAAACTCGGCACGCGGATCAAGGTCCTGGCCGTGAAGGTTGACTTTGAAAAGCGGCGGATTGATTTCGCCTTGAAACGTCCCGAGTCGGATCGTCCCGGTTCGGCGCGGCCGGCCAAAGGCGGGGCGGCAGGACAGCCCCAGCAGGCACGGAGGGGCAGGGGACAAGGTCAGGAACAGCAGCGAGGCAGGAGGAGACGGTGAGTTCAGCATTCAGTGTTCAGTGTTCAGTATCCAGTATTCAGAGCCCCAGGTCCTGGGTCCTGAGTCGTTTTGGGTCGAGTCAATGCCTTGGCCGTCGCCTTGTTTGTGGTGTTATTGTTGCACTGATTGCCTTTGCGGGGATTCCGGCAATGGCGGAGGGGAAGCCGCTGGCGACCCTGGATGAGCGGTTTACGGCATTGGAAACGCCGGTGTGCATGGAATATGAAGTCGGTTACCGGCTGATGAATATCGAGTTGCGCCGGATCGGTAATATCGTGGCAACCACGACCATCGGGCGGTGGCGTCACCGGATCACCGGACAGGACGTGCCCGCCCTGTTTTTGGACATGAAAGTGGATTCGCCGGACAGCGGCAAGCCCGGGGACCGTGGTCGGATCTCGATCCATGACCGGATTGTTGCGGTACTGACCGTGCCGGATTTGCAGGCGCTCGTATTTGCCAAGTATACGGACGAATATCTCAATCCCATTATCGGACACACCGTCACGGCCCTTTCCTGGTCGATGTATGATACCCAGTCCGGCCAGTTGGAGTATGAGAGCTGTGAACTGAAAACTGGGGTGGTTTCAACCAACCTGGTGAACCGGGAGGAGCTTTTGAAGTTGAGCCGCCGGATCAGGCCGGTGATGGAGTTCCTGGTGGGGCAATACAAGGCGCCGTCACAGGATCAGGCCGTATTGGACAAGGGGCGGATTGTGGCGAACATGGACGGGAATGTTGTGGCGTTGCGAATTCTGACGAAGAGGGAGAAGAGTCCGTCCTGTCTTGAACGTCCCCGGATGGAGTCAATGTGCATCAAGACCGTGGCCGAGCGGGGAAGCAGTGTGCGACCCCGTGACTTCCGTGCATGGAGCATGACGTTCGTGAAAATGGCGGAAATGTTGAAGGATGCGGAATTGGCCAAGGCTGCCAAAACGGCGCCGGTGGAGACGATTGTGCCCATGGCCGTCGACTATGAACTGGGCCTGGGCAGTGTCCGTTGCACCATGACGTCGATTCATGTCGGGAAGACGCCCGGAATCGGGCATACCGCGATTGTGACGAAAGATTCGGGCCTCATCGCCCGCGAGTAGTCATGGCGTGAGGGTAATGGGTTGTGCAGATCATCAGGGGATAAGGGGAGTCTATGCACAGGATCATGATCCGAATCGGGTTTGCGGGATTGCTGATAGTGGCAGCTGGCTGTACCAGCATCCGGCGGCCGTCCGGCAGTCCCCCTGTCGAACGGCGTATGCTGGTCACGGGATACTGTCCTTGCCGGGAATGCTGCTCCTGGCACCGCAACTGGCTGCTTCGCCCGGTCTACGATTCGGGCCCCCTCAAGGGGAAGCGAAAGGACGTTGGCCTGACGGCCAGCGGCACCAAGGCGCGCCATGGCACCATTGCCGCCGATACCCGGCGATACCCCTTCGGGACGGTGATGTGGATTGAAGGCTACGGGATGGGGCGCGTTGAGGATCAGGGCGGCGCCATCAAGGGCGATCATATTGACCTGTTCTTCAAGTCCCATGCGGATGCCGAGGAGTGGGGCAAGCGCACCCGCCGCGTCAAGATCTGGTACCCTTAGTGGTGCCGGAAGGTCCAGAAGCGGTGTGACAGGAACAGGCCGGTGCAGACGATGCCCTCGGCGCAGATCTTGGGCAGGACTTGAATCATGTCGGGGCGGAGACCGGTGAGGTGGCCGATGGCGTCCGATAGCGCCAGGGGGAAGGCGCTGTGCCGGACGAATTGGATGTGGAACTGCCAGACCAGGAGTTCCGACAACACGTAGGATACCGCCCAGACAATCCAGAACCGGACGAATTCCCGCCGGGTTCCCTCCACCTGGCGCCGCTCGAACGTCCAGAGCTTGTTTCCGGTGAAACTGAACAAGCCGCCGCAGGGGCGGCTGAGCAGGTTGGTTGCTTCGGGCGACAGCCCTGCGAAATGGATCAGCAATCCGTAGATGGTGAAGTCCGTGATGGCGCTGCCAGCGCCAACGGTCATATACTTTTTGATTTGTTTGACCCAGGTCATGAACCGTGATTAGCCGGCGATGCCTTCAAACAGGACGGTTGACAGGTATCGTTCGCCGGCATCGGGGAGGATGACGACAATCGTTTTTCCTGCAAATTCGTCCAGCCGGGAAAGGCGGTCTGCAGCAACCACGGCCGCGCCGCAGGAAATGCCGACCAGCAATCCTTCCTCCTTCGCCAGACGACGGGCCATTTCAACGGCCTCACCGCTTTGCACCTGCTCCACGCGATCCACGATGGAGAGGTCGAGTGTATCGGGGATGAAGCCGGCGCCGATTCCCTGGATCTTGTGCGGTCCGGGTTTCAGTTCCTGGCCTGCCCGTTTCTGGGAGATGACCGGGCTTTCCTGCGGCTCAACGGCCACGGAAATGATTTTCCTGCCCTTGGTGTTTTTGATGTAGCGGGAGATTCCCGAAATGGTTCCGCCGGTACCGACACCGGCAACCAGCACATCAATTCCGCCATCCGTGTCCGCCCAGATTTCAGGTCCTGTGGTGGTTTCATGGATCGCCGGGTTGGCGGGATTCTTGAACTGCTGGGGCAGGAAGTACCGGGCCGGATTGGAGGCGGCTATTTCCTCCGCCCGCTTGATGGCGCCTTTCATGCCTTCCGCACCCGGCGTGAGGATCAGGGTGGCGCCGAAGGCCGCCAGGACGCGCCGCCGCTCAATGCTCATGGTCTCGGGCATGGTCAATGTCAGCTTGTAACCGCGTGCGGCAGCGACATAGGCCAGGGCGATCCCGGTGTTTCCGCTGGTGGGCTCGATAATCTCGACGCCGGGTTTCAGGAGCCCGCGCTTTTCGGCGTCCCAGATCATGGCGGCACCAATGCGGCATTTGACCGAATAGGCCGGGTTTCGTCCCTCGATCTTGGCCAGGACGGTGGCCTTGGCACCCTGTGTGATTCGGTTGAGTTTGATCAGGGGGGTGTTTCCGATGGATTGTGAATTGTCGCTGTATATTTTGCTCATTTTACTGTTCCTTGTTATTTCTTTGATAATGCTGATTCAAGATCATTCATTAAATCGTCAGGAGCCTCGAGTCCGACCGAAAGGCGCACAAGCCCATCCGTGATGCCCCGGAACAGGCGCTCTTCGCGGGGCATGGCGGCGTGAGACATCATGGCCGGGTAGGAGAGGATGCTTTCAACTCCGCCGAGGCTCACGGCCGGCAGGGCGAGTTTGGCTGTGGCGAGAAGCCGAAGAACACAGGCCTTATCCGCTAATTCAAAGGACAGCACCGCTCCCGCGCCATCTGCCTGGCGGACGTGAATGCCATGGCCGGGATGTTCGGGCAACCCGGGATAAAAGACCTTTTTGACGGCGGGATGGCTCTGGAGCCAGAGAGCGATCTGTCCGGCGGATTTCTGCTGGGCTTCCAGCCGAACGCCCAGTGTGCGGATGCCGCGCTGGACGAGCCAGGAGTCCTGGGGCCCCAGAATGGCCCCGAAGGTGTTATGGATCGCCTTGAGGTGTCGTCCCAGGGTTTCATCCCGTGTTACGGCCAGTCCGGCAATGAGGTCACTGTGGCCGCCGAGGAATTTGGTGGCGCTGTGGATCACGATGTCAAAGCCAAGTTCCAGCGGACGCTGGAGG
>JBAXRC010000136.1:0-6304 GCA_037131415.1 bacterium
CGGTAACTGGGCGAGATTGTGCTTTTCCAGGAAGGTGCGGGCTGTCCTGATCAGGTGATACCGATAGATGCCGCCAACCTGAACCTGATACTTACTCAAAGCGGTGTGCAGTCCTGCTTGATTCAGAACCTTTCCTTTGAGGGCCAGCATCGCCGCCCGGGCACGGAAGAATTCCGTCAAATGCAGATATTCGAAAGTCGCCTCCGGGTTTTCCAAATACTTGACCAGGCGGTTCGCCAGATGCCAGGGGATGGCATCCTGTTCTGAATCCACAGCCGTTAATGAGTGAAGCAAGCCGGGTACATTTTCCGGTTTGCATTTTAAAGGGTAGGGGATGCTCCAATCCGCAGGGTGTATTTCGTTGTGCAACTGGTAACTCGCTTTCCTTCATTCCCGCAACCCGAAATATGAGGGTCAATAAAAAAGGAGCCGCAGACGCTTGTATCGTCTGCGGTTCCTTTTATAACACGTCGGCACCCATCCCCCCTAATGCCGAACGCAATATGAATGCACCCTATCAATGTAAAGCCAGCAAGGAAAGTCTCAGATCACGCTCAGTGAAAAATCAATACTATGATGATGTCGTCATTCCGCAGCCTTTATGTTGCGCTTACGGAATGAAATCTTGCGAGTTGCCGTTATTAAGTCGCGGGATAGGCACCCAGATTCGAGAGCAGCGAGTCGCCCTTGCTCTCTCGCAGTTAGCGCTGGCCGCCCTCGTCAAATGCAGCCCTGACTATGTCGGCAGAATTGAGCGCGGTGAGCAGAATATCGAGCTGAGAACGCTAGATTGCTTCCTTAAAGCCATCTACTTAAAATCCCTCAAAGATCCGCCGTCGCAAGCCCCGCAGGGCATGATCTTCGGGGCGGTGCAGGTGTTTGCGTCAGATCTAATCATCGCTCGTCAGCAAAAAGAACAGCCCGTTATCAGGGATTCCGTGAGTAAGGTGGGCTCGGACCGGGAGCACGGCAAGGCCCCAGTCGAGGCCCCAGTCGTCCTGCATGCAACTGACCGGGCAATCCTGGTTGCTCTCAAATCACAAGATTGCGGCAGAAGCGGTTTACTGAAAATACTTGGTCATTCTCAGCGCAGTGGCAATTTCAAGAAAGCCATCGAAAAGCTCCTGCGTGGAAAACTCATTGTGCGAACCATTCCTGATAAACCCAACAGCCGTCTCCAGAAATACCGTCTAACACCCAAGGGCCGGGCGGTAGGGGCGGCCTAGACTCTCACCAGGGATTGAATGTTCCCTGTCTCCTGAAGTCCCTTTTGTCCCATCTGTCCTCTGAATCGGTCTCAGTTCTATGGTTTGAGGTCTCACCTCTTCCCTTCCGCCCCGGCGCCCCGAAGCGTCAGCGTAGCAAGCATCTACTCACCCGCCGCCGCAATCTTTAACGCAACTCTTGCTTTTCTGTCTTTGTTTGGGCAATTTTGTCTCTGCAATAAGTCTTGCATCGAGCATCATCGACTATGAAAAACGCAAAAGACACAACCGTGCTGACTTCACCGGAATACCGGCAGTTTATCGAGGACCTGAAAACACGCGTGGTTTCCGCTCGGATCTCGGCTGCTCGTGCTGTGAACGACGGAATGATCCTGCTTTATTGGGATATCGGGCGAGTCATAGTGGAGAAGCAGATAAACCAGGGGTGGGGGGATTCTGTGGTAGAGATGGTCGCTGCTGATCTGCAAAGAGCATTTCCCCGGCTGACAGGCTTCTCACCCCGTAATGTATGGTATATGCGCCGACTCTATGAAAACTACACGTCACCAGACATTCTCGCGCAAGCTGCGCGAGACATTGATCGGTGTGATGTAGGTCAAATTCTGCGACAACCTGTCGCAGAATTAAGTAGCGACAACAAAATGTTGCATCCGACTGCCAAACTAACTGAGGTTAAGGTCATCGCATTTCTGCAACAACTTGTCGCAGAAATTCCCTGGGGGCAAAACCTGCTGATCCTCAACAAACTCACCGACCCTGCCGCCCGCCTTTACTACCTCCGCGCCACCGCCCAATTCGGCTGGTCGCGCAATGTTCTCCTTAACCAAATCAAGGCCGGGGCCTATGAGCGGGCGGTGACGGAAAAGAAGACCCACAACTTCCCTCTCGCTTTGCCGGAACATCTTGCCGAGCAGGCGGATGAGATGCTCAAGAGCTCCTACAACCTCGAATTCCTCGGCATCCGCCGTGCGGTCAAGGAACGAGTGCTCGAAGACCGACTGATCTCACGTCTTCAGGCGTTCATCCTTGAACTTGGCTACGGCTTCTGTTTTGTCGGTCGCCAGCATCGGCTAACTCTTGGCCAGAAAGAATATTTCATCGATCTGCTCTTCTATCACCGCTTCCTCAAGGCGCTGGTCGCCTTCGAACTGAAAGTTGGCCCGTTTGAGCCGGAACACGCTGGCAAAATGGATTTCTATTTGAACCTGCTCAATGATACGGAACGTGCCCCGGAGGATCGACCGTCTATTGGCATTATCCTCTGTGCGGAAAAGGACGACGTGGAGGTTGAATATGCCTTGCGCACCAAAGCCAACCCCATCGGCGTTGCTGCGTATCAACTCCAATCGAAATTACCGGCGGATCTGAAGGGTAAACTCCCGACGGCTAAACAACTTGCCGACATCGTGCGCACGGTGCTCCCCGAAAGCACTGCCACATGACCCAATTTTGCAGACCACATCTGCAAAATCATCAGCACTTTGGTAATCTCCCTGAACGCCCCCTCCACTGATTTCCCTGCCGTCCTTGCCGTCCCTTTTGTCCCTCTCTGAAATCTGTCATTTCAAGTCTGATATCTGATCCCCCCCCCGGCGCCACGAAGCGATAGCGAAGCAAGAATCTGTTGCTTCCCCCCGCCGTATTCTTTTTGCACTTAACACGTCATCTTGACAACGTTATGCAGTGGCGGGCAAACTGCCGAACCTATGAAACCACAGAGAATTCCGTCACTTGGGAACACTGGTGCAAGTCAGGGCAGCATGAATAGAAATGACAAACAAGGTCCCGTGGCTGCGACAGATACCGTGCAACGGGTCGCTGGCGAAAACTGGATGACTGATAGAATTGCGAATATCTCTGCCCAAGAAGCCGCACGCTTCTTGGGCATCTCGACCCGCGACCTCAAAGAACTGCGCAGGAGAAGGGTGTTTGCTTATTATCGCATCGGACACCGCACCGTGACGTATCACCCACTTGATCTCGTCGATTTCCTTGATAAGTGTCGAGTGGCACCCGTCGGCGAGGCAAAAGGTTCTAGATCCCATTCACGCTGATTTCTTTCGGGTGGTTGGGGCGGAATAGGCGGCATTCTCTCTTCACAGTTCACATCTCACACTTCACCCTCCCTCCACCGGCGCAAACAGCGTCTCCACATCATCCAAGGTAAACGCCACACTGTCGGCCGCCTGCTCCTGCAGGATGCTGTCGGCCAGTTTCTTCTTCCGTTCCTGCATCCCCTGGATCCTGGCTTCCACCGTTCCCACAGTGAGGAAACGATAAACGAATATCGGCTTAGTCTGCCCGATCCGGTGGGCACGGTCTGTCGCCTGGCTCTCGGCCGCAGGATTCCACCAGGGATCGTAATGGATCACCGTGTCCGCCGCAGTGAGGTTGAGCCCTGTCCCTCCCGCCTTGAGGCTGATTAGGAACAGTTTCGTCTCACCAGCCTGGAATTGACGTACCGGCGTCGCCCGATCCTGGGTCTCGCCGGTCAGGAGCGAGTAACCGATCTCCAGCGCCTTCAATTCGGCTTCAATCAACCGGATCATCCCCACGAACTGGGAGAAGATTAGGATTCGCCGCCCTTCCTCCAGCATCTCAGTCACCATCTCGAGCAACGCCTGAAGTTTCGCGGAATTCTCGACGCCACTTTCCCGCGCGGCGACATTATTCTTGAGTAGTCTGGGATCGCAACAGACCTGCCTCAGTTTCAGAAGTCCGTCGAGAATGGTAATATGCGAACGGCCCAACCCCCGGCTGGCGATTTCCTCCTGGATTCGCGATTGCATGGCCAACCGCACGGTCTCGTACAAATCCCGCTGTGCCGGGGCCATCTCAACCCTGTGGATCATCACCGTCTTGGCAGGCAACTCGGTCTCCACCTGGGATTTCAGTCGTCTCAGCATGAACGGCGCCAGACGCCGACTGAGGGTCTGTCGCACCCAGTCACTTCCCTCTCTCTCGATAGGGCGCCTGAACCGGGTATTGAATGCCTCGGCGGTGCCCAGGAACCCGGGCATTAGGAAGTTAAACTGCGCCCATAACTCGCCCAGGTGGTTCTCCATCGGTGTCCCAGTCAGGCATAGGCGCCGGGTAGACTTCAACGAACACGCCGCTTGCGCCGTCTGCGCCCGGTGGTTCTTGATGTATTGCGCTTCATCAAGGATCACTAGGGAAAAATCCTGGCTTTTCAGAAATTCAATGTCCTGTCGCAAGAGGGCATAACTGGTCAAAACAAGGTCGGCCTCGCCGATCCCGGTGTGACCCTCTTTCCGCCCCGAACCATGTGACACCAGTACCTTCAACGACGGAGCGAACTTGTCCGCCTCATCCATCCAGTTCTGGATCAAACTGGTCGGGCAGATGATGAGGCAGGGGTGCTCCATCCTCCCAGCCTCCTTTTCAATCAGGAGATGAGCCAGCGTCTGGATCGTCTTGCCGAGTCCCATGTCATCAGCCAGGATCCCGTCAAACTCCGCCTCGCGCATGAATTGCAGCCAGGCCAGCCCCCATTGCTGGTACGACCGGAGTTTGGCTTTAAGCGATGCCGGTCCCGGCATCGCCGTGAGTTGGTTGGCCCGGCCCAGGCGTTGGGTCAGAGAGGCCAAAGAGGCCGGCCGGTTCCAGGGCGAAGTGGACCATTGCTCAATCTGCCCGATTTCGGCGGCCCGCCACTGGTCGATCCGCACCTTTTCAGCCGCTTTCCGCCCCTCTTTTCCCTCATCAGGCAGCTTTTCGAAGAGATCAACGAGATTTTCAATGATCACCAGCAGCCGATCCCCGGAGACCAGGACGAACCCATGACTTTCCAGAGGCACAGGATATTGCCGCCCAGCCAGATCCTTCCGGATGGTTTTGAGGGATCGGTTCCGGTTTGCAGCGAGAAACTGATGGACCACAGGCAACATGGAAACCCGTTTCCCGCCAATGTTGATTCCCACCCCCAGCTCAAACCAGCCCTTCGGGTTGCTCTCCAACTCTGAATACCAGGCCTTATCCTCAACAACCGTGAGGCGGCAGGAAGCATCGTGTTCAATGCTCCAGCCCTCAACAGTTAATTCCGGGAACACTGTCGTCAGCAGGTCACCCCAGTCGTTCACTCTTTCCTGTGTCCGGTGTCCTGAGTCCGAACCTCCTGGCTCCATGCCAAGCGCCAGAAACCAGTCCCTTTTCCGGGCCATCTCCGGCACAAGAGGGTCGATCGCTTCCATCGGACTGAACCCTATACCCTGCAATCGCTCCAACGCCTTGTCTTCCAAGGCCTTGTCCCGATCGCATTGAACCAGAGTGCCATCTTTTGTCGTTACAATGCTTTTCCGGGTATCCGAGGGGAGCAGTCGCTCAACGCCATAATCAAACTCCAGTCGCACGATGGGACTGAACTGATCCTTACTGTCCGGGGTGTTTCCACGAATCTTCTTGGCGGTGACTATCAGCCGTGGAGTGGGGGCGACATTCTGTTTTACGGGTTCCCCCTTGATTGGCGGGAGCGGCAGCACCGTATTCGGATCCCGAGCCCCCAATTGTCTGCAAAAATCCAGTGCTGCCTGATGATCCAGGGGCGGGCGGGGGGCGCTCCATTCTCCAACGATACTCTCAGGAACGTCAGCCGCCACCGGTCGCGCCAATCCGGCCGAGGAGAACAGGCCAAGCGGCGGGGTTAGCGGGATAATGAAGTCCGGTCGATCAGAGACCGAGAGTGTTGGTGTAAAGAGCTTGTCCCCGCTGTTAGTCCAGATCAGCGTGGCCTGGCAGGGCTGGCCCCAGGTGAGCGGCTTTGAGACTTCCTTCAGCCAATAACCCCGCCCCGTCATGATAATTAACTTGGCCAGATCAAACCCGTGTCGCCCCTGCAAAAGATTGTGAAGGGAGCGTTCCGAGCAATGCATGACCATCTGCATGATGATCTTGCGGTGATCCGAAGCCATGTCTCTGATTGCCGGCGAGCGGATCAGCCCATGAGGAGCAACCTTTTTGGATCGCTCCGGCCCCTCCGTCGGCATCCGGATATCGCAGGCCAGAAACCCGCCATCTCCCCGATAAAACACATAATTTGGATTACATTCAGCCATGGAATA
>JBAXRC010000137.1:0-6268 GCA_037131415.1 bacterium
CATTGGTCCCACTGCCCATTGTCATCTGACTGCCCATCGCCGGGCTTGCGGCCAGACCCGCCACGGCCAGACCCGCCACCCATACGCCTGCCATCCACTGCCTGCTTGAAATGCTCATTTCAGTTTTTCTCCTTCACCAGGGGCCACATTTTGACATTCCCCACCATCACCATATGAAACTTGTTCAGGATCTCGATCCGCTGACTGTCCGATGCCCATCGAAATCCCTTCCCTGTAATCACCACGTTACCCCGCACAATCTTCACCTCCGCATTGGAAAATGCATTGCGGCTCCGGCGGTCGATTGTGCATCGGTCGGAAGTCAGGGTCGCCTCGACTTCCTTTTCCTTTTTCGTGTACCGGTACATGATGATCCTAAGCCCGGTAATCCTGATCTTGTCATTCTCGAGCGGCTGCGCGATATCGCCGAAGATCTCCGACTTCAGCACCCCGTTCGCGTCAAATTCGGGTATCCTGAAATCCTTGATCTCACCCATGCCGGATAGTTGGGCGGAAACCGCTCCACCCCATGCGGTGAGCAGCGCAACAGCCATCCTGAAGATCAATTTACGCCAAGCGAACAGCATGGTCGATTTTCCCCAAAGTCCGCCACAACTGGCTCACGGCCGAGAACGGGATCGTATTATCCTTGTCGGACAGCGCCTCCTCCGGCTTTACGTGGGTCTCGATGAAAACACCATCACACCCGGTGGCCACTGCGGCCCGCGCCAAGGCAGGCGCCCAGCACCCGTCTCCGCCGGTCCTGTTCCCCGCGCCACCCGGACGCTGCACACTGTGCGTGGCGTCGAAAATCACGGGGTAGCCGAATTCCCGCATCACCAGGAGACTGCGCATATCGGCGACAAGGTTATTATAGCCGAAGGAAACACCCCGCTCGGTGAGGATGATCTTATGGTTGCCAGTGGACTCGATCTTCTCGATCACATTCCGCATGTCGCCCGGTGCCATGAACTGGGCCTTTTTAACGTTGATCGGAATTCCGGTATTTCCCGCCCCCACCACGAGGTCCGTCTGGCGGCACAGGAACGCGGGGATCTGGATGATATCAACCACCTTCGCCGCCGCTTCGGCCTCAGCTACGGTGTGAATATCGGTCAGGACGGGTACCCCGTACCGCTCTTTCACCTCTTCCAGGATTTCCAGCCCACGCTTGAGCCCGGGGCCGCGATAGGAACGGACCGATGACCGGTTCGCCTTGTCATACGAAGCCTTGAAAATAAGAGGGATTTTCTGGCTCTTCGCCAGCCGCGCGAGTTTTCCAGCAATCTCCAGGCATCCTTCCCGGCTTTCGATCACACAGGGGCCGGCAATCAGCACCTGGGGGCGCTTCCCACCCACACTCACACCACCGACATCAATGATTTTCATCTTGCTCATAAGTCCACTTCTATTTCGCCAGCCCGGCGCGCCTCAGGGCCGCCTCCGCCAGCGTAACATCTTCAGGGGTATCCACCCCAAGCCCGATCTCGTTTGTCTCCACCACCGTCATGCGCCCCCCGAGGTGTAGGGCCCGCAATTGTTCCAATTTTTCCGTCAGCTCCAGCACGCAGGGCGGGGTCCGTACCAACCGCTCCAGAAACGCACGCCGATAGGCATAAATACCTACATGCCGCCAGTGCTGCAACCCCGCAGGCGCGGTGTCCCGCACAAACGGAATCGCCGACCTCGAAAAATACATCGCCCGGCCGCGTTCCCCGAAAACAACCTTTACCACCGAGGGCTTGGCCAGCTCTCCGGCATCCTGGATCGGAGTCGCCGCCGTGGCCATCTCCCACTCCGGTTCCTCTACCATAACCTCCGCAAGACGGTTGATCAATCCCGGATCAATGAGGGGCTCGTCACCCTGAATATTGATGACCACGTCGCCGCGTCGGCCAGATACTGCCTCCGCAACGCGGTCAGTTCCCGAAGGGTGATCCACCCGGGTCATGACTGCCGTCCCCCCGAGGGCGGCCACGGCGGCGCGGATACGCTCGTCATCAGTCGCCACCAACACCTCATCAAGACGCGTCGCCTGACGGACGCGCTCGAGTACCCACTGGATCAGGGGCTTCCCGCAGAGGCTTGCCAAAGCCTTTCCCGGTAGCCGGGTGGAGGCCCACCGTGCCGGAATCACGCCGATCACCCGTGGCCGATCAGTGCTCATTGGCCTCCACGCTGGCCAGTAATTCATCCGCCGAACAGGTGGCGGTGCCGAGTTTTCCGACCACCACACCGGCGGCGTTGTTCCCTAGCACGGCGGCTTCATCGAAGGATGCACCTGCTGCAAGAGCCATCACGCATGTCGCAATCACCGTATCCCCCGCCCCGCTCACGTCAAACACTTCGCGGGCCCGGGTGGGGATCAGTCGTGGCACACGCCCTGAACCGGCCAGATACATGCCGTTCGGGCCCAACGTCACCAGAAGTTGTTCCGGTTCCCATGTCTTCAGGAGAATATCAGACGCTTTTCGCAGGGACGCATCCTCCAGAGGACTCCCGGGTGGTGGCGCCTTGGCGGGAAGCCCCGCGCAAAGGTGAGCCTCCTTATAGTTCGGGGTTGCCAGCGTGATTCCCTTGATCCGCAGATTCAGGTTATCCTTCGGATCCAGCCCCACCGGAATACCCTTCCGCTTCGCCGCCGACAGAACCGCATCCATGACTTCCTGGCACACAATGCCCTTGCTGTAATCCTCGATTACCACCCCCGTACATGACTCGATCTGCCGGGAGACAGATTCACAAAATTCATCCACATCGGCCTGCGGGAAAACGGGATCGGGATCCCAGTCCACACGGAGCACCTGCTGGCGATCCGCCAGCACCCGCATCTTGACCGTCGTTTGGAATCCTTTGATCGCGCGGACGGCATCAGTACAGACACCCTGCGCGGCCATCAGCTCTTTCAAGTCGTGCCCCGCCGGGTCATTTCCGACCACGCCGGCGATCACTGCCTGGCCGCCAAAGGCGCAGACATTCCAGGCCACGTTCGCCGCGCCGCCGGGAACCTGCCGCTCCCTGGCCACGCGTACGACCGGCACCGGTGCCTCTGGCGAAATGCGCTCGACCGTACCGTGGATATACTTGTCCAGCATCAGGTCGCCCACCACCAATATCCGCTGGCGCCGGAACGATTGCGTCAATAATTGTGCTCGCTTATTATCCATTTCAGTTGCCCCGTTTCACTGTGCTGGGTGGAGGAGTCCACCAATCCTTGGCGCCCGCGTCATCACCCTCCCACGATCCGCGATATTCCACCTCCAGATAGGGGTTCTCCGGGACACTCACCCAGAGTCGCTGGAGCAGCCGCCCCTTCACCCCGCCCTGGCGTGACACGCTCCGCGCCATCACCTCAATCAACATCAGCCTCCGCAGGCCCATTGCCACGGGCCGCATGCTGATCCCCATCCCCTCGATAGCCGCCAGCCGCTCCCCGTCGGGCCCGTTCCAGATAATGCCGCTATCCCGCACATCCAGCGAGACCAAACCGGGCTCGCTTGAAAACAAGGAAGCCGTCTCTCGCACATCGTCCAGAGAGGCGATCTTGTTAAACAATGCTGGAGCCCACCCATCCGCTGTCTTTACCACATCCAAACGCGCGCCAGCCAGCGCCAATTCAAGTGTCCCGTCGAGCCCCAGCCGGATCCTCATTTCGCGCACCTTGAAGCTACCCAGCGGTGTCGTGGTCGGCTTGGTCTGGACATCCGTCAGGGTCATTTCCGTTATGCCGGTAAAACGGGCGCCCCCGACCGTCAGGTCAATCCCTGTCTGGCTCTTCAGGTAATTCGCAACCAGCTCACAACCGCTCCGGGTCTGGACCCCCAGCACCACCGTGGCAATGATAACCGTCGCGCTGAGGCAGATCATGACCAGGCAGCCGGCAGGCCCGTGTGGCGGCGCCTTGTGCTTCACCTTCGGTGCCTTGACTTCTTCTTCCCATTCAGGAATCGATGGACTCATAAGACGACTCCTTTCTCTGGCGCGGCCCGAATAAAAGCGTTCCCACGCGGATCCAGGTGGCGCCTTCCTCAACGGCCACCTCGAAATCCTGTGACATGCCCATGGACAGCTCGGGCAGGGCCACACCGGTCAAATCCTGCATCTGATCCCGCAATTCGCGCAACGCCCTGAACAAGGGACGGGCCTCCCCGGGATCCTCGGCCACCGGCGGGATCGTCATGAGGCCGACGATCTTAACCTTGAACAGGGAGCCTGCACTCCGCAGGATTTCCTCAACCATATGGGGAGCGATCCCGAATTTACTCCGCTCCCCCGACACGTTCACCTCAAGGCAGACCGGAATGACCCGTCCCTCCTCACCGGCACAGCGATCCAGGAGTTCCAGGAGCCGCAGGGAATCAACGGCATGAATCATCTCGAACAGGCGCACCGCATCCCGGGCTTTGTTCGACTGGAGATGCCCGATCAGGTGCCAATGCAACCGTGATGGACAGAGTGGGATTTTCTGGCGGGCTTCCTGAACCTTGTTCTCGCCAAAGGTCTCCACGCCCAAGGCCGCCACTTCGGCAACCGCCTCCGGCGACTGGGTCTTCGAGACCGCCAAGACCTGCACCGTGGACGGATCCCGCCCCGCACGGCCACATGCCTCGTCAATCCGCCGGTTGATCCCGGCCCATCTGGTTTCCAAATCCGTCATTCCCGCCCTATTCCTTTTTCCAGGACACCACGCACTCAAAGGGATGGAGAATAACTTTCATGATAGTGAATGGCAATGCGATTTCGGCGATTTCGTTTTCCGGCCGGGCATAATTGGTTATGTACTATACACCCCAAACAGTTTCTGGTACTCACTTTCCATGAATTGGAACGATCTTAGCACTCGCATTTTGGAGGGATGGCAACTCGACCGGGAAAGTGCCATGGGGATCCTGAAATCACAGGATCACGAACTGCTTTCCCTTTTACAGGCGGCTTTCACGATCCGCCGTCACCATTTCGGGATGGGAGTCAGCCTCCACGTCATCCGTAACGCAAAAAGCGGCGACTGCCCCGAGGATTGCGCCTATTGCAGCCAGGCAGGCAAGGCGGAAACCGATATCCCAAAGTATAACCTTCAATCAGTGGACACCATCGTCGAGGGTGCCCGTGAAGCCGCCACGCTCAAGGCCATGCGCTATTGCATCGTCACCAGCGGCCGGAAGCCGAGCGTCGCCGACCTCGAGACGATTTGCGAAGCCGCTCGCCGCATCAAGCGGGAAATCCCGATCCAACTCTGCACCTCGCTGGGGCTTCTTACGACCGCCCAGGCCAAAACCCTCAAGGACGCGGGTGTTGACCGTTATAACCATAATCTCGAGACCTCCGAGTCTCATTATGGCGCCATCTGCTCCACTCACGCCTATAGCGACCGGGTGGCCACTGCCCAAACCGTCAAGGCCAGCGGCCTCGAACTTTGCTGCGGCGGCCTGATCGGAATGGGAGAAAGCCTGGAGGATCGCGTGTCACTGGCGCTCGCCCTTCGGGATGTCGGAGCCAACTCGATCCCCCTGAACTTCCTGGATCCACGCCCAGGGACGAAGCTGGCGTCACTCCCCCGGATCAGCGCCACCGACGCGCTCCGGGCACTGGCCTTGTTCCGGTTTGCCAATCCGGACAGGGAACTCCGGGTGGCAGGCGGACGCGAAGCCTGTCTCGGCGCCCTCCAAGTTCTGGCCCTCTATCCAGCCAATTCCATTTTCACCACCGGCTACCTCACCACCGGCGGCCAGGGCCATTCCTCCGATATCACCATGATCCAGTCCGCCGGCTTCCATGTTTCTGAAATCACTGACGCTTAAAGATGAATACGTCGCAACGCTCGAATCTGGTCTGGTTTGATACCGAATACACAACGCTCGAACTGGAACAGGCCAGACTGATCCAAGTGGCCATGGTCGTCACGGATATGGACGGTCGACGGATTGCCCCGCCGGAGCAGGACCTGGTCACGTCGGTGAGGATCCCCATGGATTTCCCGGTGAGCGACTTTGTCGCCAAAGAATGCCCCGAGCTTGTCCGAGCCGCCCGATCCGACGCCGCGCCGGAAGTTGAAGCCGTCGACCGCATGCTGGCGGAACGGCTCGACGCCATCGTGGGGCCGCCAGCGAAAAAAGCCAAGGACCGCCCGATGCTCGCTGGAAACACGATTCATGCCGACTGGTGGTTCGCCCGAAAGGACTTCCCCTCCTTCATGTCGCGGCTTTTTTACCGGAATCTTGATGTCAGCAGCCTCAAGATCCTCTGGCTCGACTCGAAACTCGGCCCGGAG
>JBAXRC010000138.1:0-6206 GCA_037131415.1 bacterium
GCGCATGAGGCTATCCGTCCCACGGACGTGAACCGTACGCCGGATAACCTCTCGCACAAGCTGACGCCAGATGAGTATAAACTCTATTCCCTGATCTGGCAGCGGTTCGTGGCCAGCCAGATGGCGCCCGCCCGCATCGAGCAGAAGACGGTTGAGATCGAGACAACCGGCTCGTCCGGTGAGGTTCCCGACTACCTGTTCCGTGCCTCCTGTTCCCAGGTGGTGTTCCCGGGGTACATGAAGGTCAGCGGCGTCCAGATCAAGGTCAAGAAGGATGACCAGGCGGAGAAGGAGGAGGGCGTTGAGGAGGCGGCTGAGGTGGATCAGCTTCCGCCCCTGCAAATCGGCGAGTTCCTCGACCTGATCAAGTGGCTGGAGGAGCGCAAGGAAACCCAGCCGCCCGGCCGGTTCAGCGAGGCCTCCCTCATCAAGGCCCTGGAAGAGGAAGGGGTGGGGCGTCCCAGTACCTACGCGTCCATCATCGGTACCCTCTATGACCGCCGTTATGTCGCCAAGGAGAAGAAGTCAATCCAGCCGACTGAAATCGGGATGAAGGTGAACGCCTTCCTGGTAACGCACCTGAATGAATTGTTCGATGTCAAATTCACGGCCGGCATGGAGGAACTGCTGGACGAAATCGAGCAGGGCAAGGTCGTGTGGACCACCATGATGGGTGATTTCTATGCCAAGTTCATGGGGTGGATGAAAGAGGCCAAGGGGCCGTCGGCCGACAAGGCCAAGGTGGCGCTGGTACTCGCGGCCCTGACACATGTCTCGGCCTGGGGGCCTGAGACCAAGAAGGGGCGGCGCACCTACAGCGACAAGAAATTCACGGATTCGATCCAGGAACAGCTCACGGAGGGCGAAAAGCCGCTCTCGTTGCGACAGCTTGAATCCATCGGTCGGATTGCGGGACGCTATCGTGATCAAATCCCGGGTTTTGAGGAGACACTTAAGGACGCGGGACTGGGTGCGTTGCTGGATGAAAAACCAGAGGAACCACCAGCCCCGGCGACACTTGAAAAGCTGGCTCTGCTCAAGACGATCGAGTTTGATCCGCCCAGTGAACGCCGGGGACGAAAGTTTGATGACAAGTCTTTCGTGGAATCACTTCAGCGCCGTGCCGACCAGAACCGTGAATTGTCGCCTGCACAGCTTCAGGTCCTGAATCGCATGGTGATGAAGTACTCCGAGAAAATCCCCGACTTTGAGGCGATCCAGCCCCGGCTGGGTCTCGACCAGGGATCGCAGGTGGAAGATCCCGAGTGTGTTGCCCTGCTGGCCCAGCTTCAACATGTGACGGAATGGAAGGAGGCTGTTTCCAAGAGCGGGAAGACCTTTGACGACAAGACCTTCTATGTGTCTCTTTCCCGGCAGTATGCGCAGCGCAAGTCGTTGACCCCACGCCAAAAATCGGCATTGAAACGCATGGCGAAGAAGTATGCGGGACCTGAAGCCCAACCTGAATCCGTCTAGCGCCCCCACCGTGGCCGCCCCCGGCGGGGCGGGCATGGGCGGAGCCATGATGACGGACGACCCGAACGTGGCTCAATTTGCCGCGTATCTGGAGCATGAGCGGAACGCATCGCCCCACACGGTGGCGAATTACCTGATGGATATCGCCCAGTTTGTCCGCTTCACCTGGACCGGGGATGCGATGCCTCCCTATGCCTGGGGAGAGGTGGATCGTTTCAAGGCAAGAGCCTTCCTGATTGAGTTTCAGAAATCGGGGAGCGCGGCCACGACGACATCTCGAAAACTGTCGGCTTTGAGATCCTTCTACCGGTTCATGGAACGGGAGGGATTGGCCCGCTCAAATCCATTTAACGGCCTGAAGCCTCCGAAGCGGGCGCGGAAATTGCCCCCGTTCCTTTCCCAAAAGGAAATTATCCAGCTCCTAGACATGCCCATGCAGCTTTGGAAGCAGTTGGAACGACCTAAATCCGATCGGGAGCGGAAGTCGGCGGAGTACTGCGCTTTGCGGGACGCCGCCATGCTGGAGGTGTTGTACAGTACCGGCGGGCGTATCAGCGAGATTACTGGGCTGATGGAGCCGCAGGTGGATCTTCTGAGCGGAATGGTCCGGGTTCGCGGTAAGGGCCGCAAGGAGCGGCTCTGTGCACTCGGACGTCTGGCGTGCAAGTCGCTGAAAGCCGCGGTCACCCTGCGCGATGCGCTGTGGCCGGAGTTGGCGCGGCGCCGGCCGGTTGACAGGGCGCTTTTTCTTAACAACCGGGGTGGCCGGATCACGTCGCGGTCGGTGGAGCGGCTTCTTAAAAAATACCTTGCGGCGGCAGGCTTGAACCCCTCGATTTCCCCCCATGCCCTGCGCCATTCCTTTGCCACGCATATGCTGGATGCGGGGGCCGATCTGCGCAGTGTCCAGGAGCTTCTGGGGCATGCCAGCCTGTCCACCACCCAGATCTATACTCATGTTACAATGGAAAAATTGAAGAAAGTATACGATGATGCTCACCCGAGGGCCTAAAATGGTATATGTGATTTACAATCTGCTGTTCCCCGTCATCCTGGTGGTGATGTTGCCGTATTTCCTGCTCCGGATGTGCCGAAGGGGAGGGTATGCGAAAGGGTTCATGCAGCGGCTGGGCTGGTATGACGCGGCGTTGCGGAAACGGATCCGGGAACAGCGTCGGATCTGGATTCATGCGGTCAGTGTCGGGGAAACCTATGTCGCGCTCCGCTTCATGGAGGAGTGGCGGGCGGTGGAGCCCGGGGTGGCCTTTTTGTTAACGGTCAATACTTCCACGGCCCGTGCCCTGGCGGAGAAGTCGCTTGCGCCGACGGATGTGATGGTATATTTCCCGCTCGATTTCCCGCCTGTTATCGGACGGGTGTTGCGACTGATTCAACCACGGATGCTGGTGCTGACGGAATGTGAATTCTGGCCAAACCTCATTCGTATGTCGAAGTCCCGCCGGGTCCCGGTGATGCTCATCAATGGACGTTTGTCAGACCGGTCTTTCCGCGGGTATTACCGGTACCGTCGCCTGTTTACCCCGATTCTTCAGTTGGTCGATAAACTTTGCGTGCAGGGCGGGCAGGATAAGGAGCGTTATCTCGCACTGGGGGTGGATCCCGCGCGGCTGCAGTCCACGGGAAGCGCCAAATATGACGTGGCCCTCAAGGATCCCGGTTGCCCGGAGAAGGCGGCGGAGATCTTGGGGACGGCCGCCATGTCTGCGTCTGACCTGATTCTGCTAGGGGGGTCGACCTGGCCGGGCGAAGAGGATGTGTTGCTGGATTACGTTGTGAGGGCCAGGGCGGCGCACCCGGAACTCAAGCTGGTTCTGGTGCCGCGCCATGCCGAACGGCGGGACGAGGTGGTCGCGGCCATTGTCCGGAGGAAGCTCTCATTTATCCAGCGCAGCCGAGGGATGACGGTTGCGCCGGGTGAGTACCCGGATGTCCTGCTTGTGGATACCACCGGGGAGTTGAAGCATCTCTATACTGCGGCCACAGTGACCTTTGTGGGGAAAAGCCTGACCCAGCATGGGGGGCAGAATATTATTGAGCCGGCAGTATGTGGAAAGCCGGTTGTGGTGGGCCCGAATATGGAAAATTTTTCTGACATCACCCGTGAGTTCAAGGAAGCGGGCGCGCTCATTCAGGTTTCATCCGTTTCGGAACTGGAGTCAACCCTCGACCAGTTGATTCAGGATGCGGTCAAGCGGGGGGGCTGTGGCGACCGGGCGGCGGCCTTGGTGACCAGGAACCGTGGCAGCATCAGGGCTACAGTCGAGGCGGCCCGGCAACTCGCATGATGCTCCAACATTTCTCCGTTACAGATGTTCCAGGTAGCGGCGGATTTCGCCCAGGCGGACATCAGGGGAGGATGACGTCAAGCGCGGAAAGTGTCCGTGCGTCATCAGATAGTCGTTGTGCCGTTTGAGCATGATCTTGCCTTCCTCGACCTGGATGGATTGAATTTTCTTCCCGGCTGAAACAATCCGGATCTCCGCAAGCTTCAGCAATCGCTCACATTCGGCCGGGATGGAGCCGAACCGGTCACGGAAGGCCTTGCGCAACGCACGAACCTCTTTCAGGAACGCCGCCTCGGCGATCCGTCGGTACATGCTGACCCGTAGCCGCTCGTCCTCGATGTAGTTCACCGGGATAATCGCGGAGTGGGCAGCCCCGGTATCAGAGGGCGAGAGGCTTATGAAGTCGAGAGCGATCTCCACATCAATGATCGGCGGCAACGCCTCTCCTTTCCGCTTTGCGATGGTGTGGCGGAGGAGTTGGCAGTAGAGCCCGAACCCGACGGCAGCGATATGGCCACTCTGGTCCGCTCCCAGGAGATTTCCAGCGCCCCGGATTTCCAGGTCGCGCATGGCCAGCCTGAATCCAGCCCCCGCACCGGAATATTGCTTAATGGCCTGAATACGCTTCCGGGCGGTGGGATCGACATGCGCCTTTGATGGTAACAGCATATAGGCATAGGCCTTGTGACGCGATCGGCCCACCCGGCCGCGCAACTGATATAGCTCTGAGAGGCCAAATCGGTCGGCCCGGTCAATGAGGATGGTGTTGGCGCTCGGGATGTCGAGTCCGCTCTCAATGATGGTTGTGCAGAGCAGAACATCAAACTCGCCTGCGGCAAACTTGCGCATGATGTCCGAAAGCATACCGGCCGACATCTGTCCGTGCCCGATCTCGATTCTGGCCTCCGGCACCAGTCGCTGGAGCCGGTCGCGCAACAGGTCAATGCTGCGTACCCGGTTGTGGAGATAGAATACTTGTCCTTCCCGGTTGAGCTCCCTGAGAATAGCCTCACGGATGACGGCATCGTTATCGGGTGTGACAATGGTTTCCACCGCCAGCCGCTCCTGTGGCGGAGTCTGGATGGTACTCAAGTCACGTGCACCGGTCAGGCTCATGTAGAGAGTGCGCGGGATCGGGGTCGCCGTCAGGGTCAGTACATCCACCAGTCGCCGGATATGCTTGAACCGTTCCTTGTGCAGGACTCCGAATTTCTGCTCTTCGTCAATGATGACCAAGCCGAGATCCTTGAATACCAGTTGAGGCTGGAGTAGCGAGTGGGTTCCAATGACGATATCCACTTTGCCCTGGGCCAGCCCCTCGAGGATGCCACGGTGCTCGCCCTGGCTACAGAACCGGCTGAGCATTTCGATTCGGATGGGGAAGGGGGCCATGCGTTCCGCAAAGGTCTGGAAGTGTTGCTGGGCCAGGATGGTGGTGGGAACCAGTAAGGCGACTTGCCGCCCGGACATCACGGCCTTGAAGGCCGCCCGGATGGCAATTTCTGTTTTTCCGTAACCCGCATCCCCGCAGAGGAGCCGGTCCATCGGGCGCTTGGACTCCATGTCATTCTTGACCTCGCGGATGGCGGATTCCTGATCTTCCGTTTCCTGGTAGGGAAAAGCGGCCTCAAGCTCATGTTGCCAGGGCGTATCGGGCGGAAAGGCGAAACCATCCTGCGAATCCCGGCTGGCTTGGATCTCAAGCAAGATTCCGGCCAGATCTTGCACAGCGCGTTCGGCGGCCAGCTTTTCACGATTCCAGCGCTTGCCCCCCAATTGGTGCAGGGCGACACTGCGACGTCCCACGCCGACGTAGCGGGTAAGAAGGTGAGCCTGGGCGACTGGGACGTATAGCTTGGCTCCCTCGGCATACTCGATGGCGAGCGCCTCCTGGAGCCGGTTGTTGACGGTGATTTCACGAAGGCCGAGGTAGCGGCCGACACCGTGCTCGATGTGAACCACCAGGTTTCCGGGTTCCATGTCGGTCCAGTCGGTAATCCTGGCGCCGCTCACCAGGGTTTCGGCCTTTCGTGTGGGCAGGCGCCGACGCTGAAGTTTCCGGCCGTAGAGGTCGGGTTCAGATACCACCAGTATCTCGAGGGCGGCACAAGAGAAGCCACCGGAGAGAGGAGCAATGACCATGATGGGTTTCGTTCCTGAAAACAGCTCGCCATAAGCCTCGCTGAAGCGCGCCTGAGTTCCTTGGCTGTCGAAGAAAATGGCGGAACGCATACCCTGCGTGATGCCAGTGGCCATGGACGCGAGAAACCGTCGACGGGCCGTCTCGATCATGTCCGGATGCAGGGCATGCCGAATTGTGACGGAGGGGATGGGTTCGACGGGAAGGAAGTCGAGAGGAAACAAAGGGATTGAAGAATAAAGAATGGGTGGGGAGCCTATGAAAACTTGCTGGATGTCAGGCTG
>JBAXRC010000139.1:0-6201 GCA_037131415.1 bacterium
TATGCACCCTCTCCCCTTGGGGGAGAGGGTGGGGGTGAGGGGTTTCTGGCGAATTCAGGAACCTGACCGTGCCCGGAGGTCCCGGTCCACCCCGGAAATGAAGCGTCCCTGAATCGGAGCTGTTTTCCGGAAGAGGTCACCGCAGATGAACGCGGAGAACGCGGATGAGGAGAATGCCTTATCCGGCATCAGGATATGCCTGAAGGAGAAATCAGGGTTATCCTGATTGCTAATATTTTCAGTTTGTGACCTAATCGAAGGTGATGGTATGGAAGGTCGTCATTTAAGGATCATGGATATGTCGCATCCTAAAACCAGGAAAAATACTGCACCGAAAACGCCGGAAGCCGAGGCGACTCCAGACCCCCTTGCGTCGCCGTCGCCTGATGGACGTCACGGCTCAGGGTTCTTCATCGTCGGGATTGGCGCTTCCGCCGGCGGGCTGTCCGCCTTTGAGGCGTTCTTTTCCAGTATGCCGCCGGATGTCGAGCCCAATATGGCCTTTGTCATCGTCCAGCATCTGGCGCCCGACCACAAGAGTCTCCTGCCGGAGCTGATCAGGCGCTATACCCGCCTGCAGGTCTATGAAGTGGAAGACAACATGGTTATCCAACCGAATTGCGTCTACATCATTCCGCCCGATTGCGACATGGTTGTTATGAACGGCTCCCTCCAGTTGCTGAGACCGGCCGCCTCCCGCCTCCAGCGGTTGGCCATTGATTTCTTCTTCCGTTCACTTGCCCAGGATCAGCGCGAGCACGCCGTCGGCATAGTGCTCTCCGGAATGGGGAGCGATGGCGCCCAGGGAATCCGCGCGATCAAAAGCGAGGGCGGCATGGTCATGGTTCAGGCGCCGGCTTCCACCGAGTACGACGGCATGCCGCGCAGTGCCCTTGATACGGGGCTGGTGGATTACGAACTGCTTCCGGCGGCGATGATGCCCCGGCTTCTCGCCTATGTGCAGCACGCCGCCATGCGGCCTGATTCTGAAATGTCCCGTCTGGCGACCAAGGGCGAATTGGCGCTCAAGAAGATTTGCGGGTTGATTAATACCGAGGTCGGACACGATTTTTCCCAGTATAAGCCGAGCACCCTTAACCGCCGCATCGCCCGGCGCATGGCGGTTCATCAGATTGCCAATCTCGATGAATACGTTTCCTTTCTGAACCAGACGCCCGTCGAGGTGGAGGCGCTGTTTCGCGATCTGCTGATTGGCGTGACGAGCTTTTTCCGCGATCTGCAAGCCTTTGATGCCCTGGAAGTCAAGGGGCTTCCGTATGCGTTTTCCGGGAAGCCGGCGGAGTCGGTGTTCCGGTGCTGGGTGCCGGCCTGTTCGACCGGCGAGGAAGCCTACTCCCTTGCCATCCTGCTTTCCGAGCGGCAGGCGACCTTGAAGCAAAGCTTGAAGATCCAGATCTTTGCCACCGATATCGACGCCAGGGCCATTGCCGCCGCACGGAGGGGGTTCTATCCGGCCAGTATCGCCAACGATCTCTCCCCGGAACGCTTGGCCCATTTTTTTGAGGCTGAGCCGAACGGCGCCGGCTACCGTATCCAGAAAAGCCTTCGCGACATGATTGTTTTTTCCGAGCAGGATGTCATCAAGGATCCGCCATTCTCCATGCTGGATATGATCAGTTGCCGCAATCTCCTGATCTATATGGGAACGCCCCTGCAAAAGAAGCTGTTGGACACTTTCCTCTACGCGCTGAATCCCGGAGGGTTGCTTTTTCTCGGTTCTTCCGAGACGGTGGGCGATTATATCGACCGCTTTGCCTCTCTGGATCGCGGCGCGCGGCTGTATAAATCCATCAAGCCGGCTTTGTCCGCCAGGTCTCAAGCCTCGACCCGCTTTGCCCTGCCTGAAATACTCCCGGTGAGTGCGGCGTTGCGTCAGGGCCGCAAGGGGGCTTTTCCTGTGAAATCGCGGATGCGGGAACTGGCCGAGCAGGCCCTCATGCTGCAGGTTGCTCCCGCCGCCATCCTGGTGGATGACACAGGCGAAGTTTGCTATCTCCACGGTCGTACCGGGATGTATCTGGAGCCGCCCCCGGGAGATATCGGGGCCATGAATATCCTGAAGATGGCCCGGGAAGGCCTGCGCCTGGAGTTGACCACGGCCCTGCTCAAGGCCAAGGCGAGCCAGGAGCTCGTGCGGTGCCCGGGCTTGCGAGTCAAGACCAACGGTCATTTCGCAACAGTCAACCTGACCGTTCGTCCGCTGGCTGAAGACCCTGATCCCGCCCGGACGGGGGCACCCTCCGGGTCGTCCCTGTACCTGGTGATCCTGGAGGAGGCGCCGGAGGCGGCACGCGCCCATTCGGTCGAGGTGAGTAGCGAGATCCTGCCCGGCGAGTCCGGGCAAATCGTGGCGCTCAAGCGGGAACTGCGGGCCAAGGAGGACCATCTTCAAGGCGTTTTCGAGGAGATGGAGACCTCCAATGAGGAACTGAAATCGTCCAACGAGGAGCTGCAGTCCCTCAATGAGGAACTGCAGTCCACCAACGAGGAGTTCGAGACCTCCAAGGAGGAATTGCAGTCGGCGAACGAGGAGCTGGTGACGATCAACAGCGAGCAGCAAACCAAGGTGGCTGAGCTGACGCGGATGAACAACGACATGGTCAATCTGCTGGCCGGAACCAATATCGCGACCCTCTTTTTGGATACCAAGCTGAGAGTCATGCGATTCACTCCCGCCATCACTGAGATTATCAATCTGCTTCCGGTGGATGAAGGGCGTTTTCTGGGGCATATTCGCAACAACCTGGACGATTATTCCAGGCTCGTGGAAGATGCGCAGGGGGTGCTCGATACCCTGATGCCCCGGGAGATCGAGGTGCGCTCAGCCGCCCAGAAATGGTACTTCGTGCGCATTCAACCTTACCGCACGATCAACAATGTGATCGAAGGGGTGGTGATCGTCTTTTTTGACATCACCAGCATGAAACAGGCGCAGGGAAAACAGAGGGAGGCTGAGAGTGTCCTCCGTGTTGCCATGGACCAAAGCCCGGTAGGCATCGCCATTGCCGATGCTCCGAGCGGCATGCTGCGGTATATGAACCCGGCAGGACTGGGTATCCGCGGAGTTGATGCCAAGTACCTTCTCCAGGAAATTGATCTCACCAAATATGTCAGCATTGGCAGCTTATTTGATTTGGCGGGCGTGCCCTTGAAACCCGATGAAGTCCCCCTGGCCCGGGCTGTCTCACATGGGGAAGCCAGCAGCCTGGAATTCATTGTCCGGAACGCCAAGGGCGAGGATCGCATCGTCATGGCCAATGCCTCGCCGGTTCGCGACGAGCAGGGGAAGGTGTTTGCGGGGATTGCAGTCTTTCAGGATGTATCCGATGACAGGCGGCGCGAGCAACTGAAGCGCAAAGAGGAGGGCCTGGAGCGGCTGGCGGTGGTGGTGAACGATTCCAATGACGCGGTCACGGTGCAGGATCTGGAAGGCCGCATCCTGGCCTGGAATCCGAGTGCGGTCCGTCTGTATGGCTGGAGCGAGAAAGAGGCGCTCGCCATGAACATCCGTGAATTGATCACGACTGACCAGCGGGATGAGGCCTTGGCGGTGATGAGGCGCCTCTGCCAGTCAGATACGCTGGAAGCCTACCGCTTAAAGCGACTTACCAAGGATGGCCGGATCGTGGAGGTGATGGTGACCGCCTCCGCCCTGATCAACGAAGCTGGGCGTATCTACGCCATTTCCACAACGGAAAGGGTGATTCATGAATAACGAATTACGCCAGCGTGCTGAAGCCATCGCCCGGGAGAAGGAGCCGTTGTCGCCTCAAGCCATCGACGCCCTGTCGCCCGAGGAGGTGCGGGCGCGGCTGCATGAATACGGGGTGCATCAGATCGAGGTTGAACTCCAGAATGAGGAGCTGCGGAAGGCGCAGGATGCCCTGGCCAGCGCGCGCCTGCGCTATTTTGACCTCTATAATCTGGCACCCGTCGGCTATTGCACCCTGAATGAGGAGGGGGTGATCCTGGATGCCAATCTGGCCTTTGGCACGCTGTTGGGGTTGCCCCGTAGCGTATTGGTCAAGAAGCCCATCTCCGGCTTTATTTACGAGAAAGACCAGGACCTCTACTACCTGGTCCAAAAACGACTCCTGATGAAGGAGGAAGCGCAAGCCTGTGAATTGCGGCTGCGGAAAACTCCTGATGCGTATCGCTGGGTTCATCTGGACGCAACGGGCTCGAAAAGCGAAGAGGGCGAAACCATTTTTCGAGTTGTCATTAGCGATATTTCCGAACAGAAGTTCAGGGAGGAGGAGAAAGCCATCATTTCAAGCCTGGCCACAAGGGTCACCCTTCCCGGGGATTTACGGGCATGCCTGGCGGATCTGACCGGCGCCGTGCAAGGCTGGTCGGGGTGCGAGGCGGTCGGGATCCGACTGGCGGCCGGGGATGATTACCCGTATTTCGAAACCCGCGGATTTCCGCCTTCATTTGTCCAGGCCGAAAGCCACCTTTGCGCGAAAGGTCCCGATGGCAAACTGCTGCGCGATGAAAATGGCAAGCCCGTGATTGAGTGCATGTGCGGAAACATCCTGTGCGGCCGGACTGATCCCGCCAAGCCGTTTTTCACCGCACATGGCAGTTTCTGGACCAACAGCACCACCGCCCTCCTTGCCGGGACCACCGAGGCGGATCGGCAGGGGCACACGCGTAACCGGTGCAATCGGGAAGGCTATGAGTCCGTGGCCCTGATTCCCCTGCGCTTGGGCCAGGTGACGCTCGGGCTGCTCCAATTCAATGACCGCCGGAAGAACCGGTTTACACCCGGGCTGATTGCCGGTTTCGAGCGGCTGGCAGACAGTTTTGCCCTGGTCCTGTCTCGGCGGCGGACGATGGAGGCGATGCAAGCGAGCGAAACGCGCCATCGGACACTGCTTGACAACCTCTCGGTTGGCGTCACCGTTCACGGCGCCGATGCCACCCTCACGTATGCCAATCCCGCCGCCTCCGCCATTATCGGCCTGACACAGGATCAAATGCAGGGGGTCATCGCCTTAAAAAGTCCATGCAACTTCATTCAGGAAGACGGCACGCCGCTTTCCAGCGTGGATTTTCCGGTCAGCCGTGTGATTGCCACCGGCGCCCCGGTTAAAAATAAAACTTTGGGAATCAAGAGTCCCGGTTGCGTCAATGTCAGGTGGATCCTTGTGAGCGCTTATCCGATTTTGGAGGGCGACTTGCATGTTTCCGAGGTCTTTGTCACGTTTGTCGATATTACGGATCGCAAAAAGGCGCAAGCCGAACTGGCGACGCTGAAGAAGCTAAAAAGCGTTGGCACCCTGGCGGGGGGCATTGCGCATGATTTCAACAATATCATGATGGGGTTGTTTGGAAACATTGCCCTGGCCAAAAATGAGATTCCTAAAAATCACCCCAGCTATGCGCCGCTTGAAACTGCGGAGCTCGCCATGGGGCGGGCCGTCAATTTGACCAAGCAATTGCTGACCTTTTCCAAGGGTGGAAATCCCGTTAAACAGGCGCTTAGCCTGAGCGTGCTGGTCGAGACGGTCGCCCGGTTTGACCTCTCCGGAAGCAATGTCATGCTCGTGTACCGGCCGGCGCCAGACTTGTGGATGGCCATGGCGGACGGGGGGCAAATCCAGCAGGTGATCAGCAACCTGACCACCAATGCCCGGCAGGCGATGCCGGATGGCGGGAGCCTGTATATTTCGCTGGAGAATGAGGACCTTGCGGCGGATGTGGTCGACGCGCTTCCGGCTGGGAAATACATCAGGATTACCGTGCGTGACGAAGGCGGCGGAATCGAGCCCAGATATATTGACGAGATTTTTGATCCCTATTTCACGACCAAGCAAAGCGGGAGCGGGCTGGGGCTGGCCACCGTCTATTCGGTCATCAAGAAGCATGGCGGCCATATCACCGTTACCTCGGAACTGGGGAAGGGTGCCACCTTTACCCTGTACCTGCCGTCATCCGGTCCGCAGGTTCAGGCCGTGCCCGTTTCCGCGGCTCGCTCCGCGGCCTTGAAGCTCCCGGTCAAGGTTCTGGTGCTGGATGACGAGGAATATATCCGGGTGGTGGTGGCATCGTGGCTGAAGGCGGAGGGTTGTTCCGTGAAGACTTCGGATAACGGGCGACGCACCATCGAGCTTTACAGGCAAGCCAAGAAGGATGGAGCGCCCTTTGACATGATGATCCTGGATGTCACCGTGCCCG
>JBAXRC010000140.1:0-6199 GCA_037131415.1 bacterium
TTACTCATTCACAACCGCACAGGCCGCCTTTGTCACTCACGACGACCCGCTTTACCCGAGTCCCACCCACTCAAGCTCGCTCACAAAACCCAAGATATTAGGAACTTTCCTCGAAACGTCAATCATAATTTCCCCCGTTGACGCTCATGGCGAGACGCCCTAGAATACGCGCCCATGAAATCGCTGGGGATCAAAATCATCGGAGTCCTGATGCTCTTCGCCTTGCTGGGCGGAATGTTTCCCTGTGATTCGGACTGCGGACAGGATGATCACAGTACCCAGGAATGCGGTTGCCAAGCGCATTGCGCCATCGCCATCATCACGCCATCAGCCCCTCTGGCCTTCCGTGAAGATGCCGAAAGACTCTTTGTAATCACTCCTTCCTTGCCTGTTTTTTCGATGCACTCCGCCATTTTTCGGCCCCCGATTGCCTGAGCATCCCCCCAGTCGTTATTTCTGAATAATGGATCCTGACGGATCCACGGGTCTCAATCGCATTCCAATCAGGGGTTTCATGAAATCATTGTTCTTATCCATTGCCGTCACAGGACTCGCCCTGTGCCGTGCGTCTGCAGCAGGTCTGGCGGAATCCGAACCCGCCGCTTCTCTCTCGTTCGCCCAGGCCTGGTCCCGGGTTCAACAGCATAATCCCCGCCTCGCCGCCGCCCGGCAGGATGTCATGGCGGCGGACAGTTCCCTCATACAGGCAGGCGCCTTGCCTAATCCTCAGGTGTCGCTGGAGTCCGAGAACTTTGGCGGATCCCGTCAGGCGGCACGCTGGGATGAAGCCGAAAACACGCTGAAAATAACCCAGCCCCTTGAGACGGGCGGAAAACGGCAGGCACGTAAGGCGGAGGCCCGTGCCGGAAAAGCCCTCAGCCAGGCCTCGCTGGAATTGCATCGGCTGGAGCTGTGGGCAACACTGGCGGAGTCCTACACCGAAGCCCTTGCCTCCAGGGAGAAACAGGCCCTTGCAGAGGATGATGCGCGCCTTGCCCGGGAACGGCGCGATGCTGTGGCCGCCCGCGTTCAAGCCGGAAAGGCACCACCGCAGGAGGAAAAACGGGCATCCGTGGAGGCCGAAATGGCACAGGCGGCTCTTGAGACGGCGAAAGGGCAAGCCACGCTCGCCCAGCACCGACTGGCCGCTTTGTGGGGTCAGCCCCGCCCCGTATTCAGAAGTCTGGAAGGACGGCTCGACACGATCACGGAAATGAAACTGCCCGACCCCATCGCCGAAACCAATGCCATACAGCCAGATCTCATCCTGGCACAACGGGAATACAGCGCACGGGAAGCCGCCCTGAAACGGGAACAGTCCCAGGCACGTCCCAACGTCGAACTTTCCGCCGGCATCCGTCACTTTGAAAGCGGCGGCGGTTATGCCTGGCAGGGCGAGATCGCGTTTCCCCTTCCCCTGTTCGACCGAAACCGGGGCGGAATCCAGAAGGCCCGCCACGAATTGGAAAGCGCCCGGCACCTCCAGCAGGCCACCCTGCTGAACCTGACCCTGGAACAGGATGCCCTGACCACCGCCGCGGAAACACAGTGGCGGACAATCACCGTCCTGCGCGACCGCGCCCTGCCCGCCGCCCGTGACGCCATGCAAACCACGAAAACCGGTTACGAAAGCGGGAAATTCTCCTATCTCGACTGGGTGGACTCGGAACGGTCCTTCGTCTCCCTCAGATCCCAATGGATTGACACCCTGGCCGCCTACCACAAAACTCTGGCCGCCCTGGGCCGCCTCACCGGTAACACCGACTCGTTCACGCTCTTTCAACCTTAACTCATAAAGGAAATCTCACCATGACCTCTCCTCTCATCAAAACCAGTTTCATGAAACATATTGGCCGCCTCCTGTTAACCAGCCTCCTCCTCACCGGAAACCCCTCGCACACCTCCGGCGCCGAAAGCGGGGATTCCTGCAAGGACGAAGGTTGCGGGGCTGAAAAAGACTCTCCGACTGAGGCGCTGCTCAAGAAACAGTGCGAGCATAAAATCCCCTCCTATACCTGTGATGAATGCCGCTACGAACTGGGGGTCGTCAAGGTGGCGCCCGCCGTCCTCGCCGCCGGCACCAACGGCACGGCTCTCGTACAAACCAGCAGGGTTGCCAGACAAAAGGCGACCGCGTTCATCGAGGCCATCGGCGAAATCCGGCTGAATGACAATGCCACCGTCCGCATCACCCCGCCCATCTCCGGCATTCTGCGGACAATCAAGGTGGATGTCGGCGACACCATCAAGGCGGGCGAACTCCTCGCCGAACTCGAAAGTGCCGAGTTGGGGGAGACCCTGGGCGCCTATATCAAGGGGCGCTCCCTGACAGCCGCGGCACGCCGGGCCGTTGAGCGGGAGAAGGAACTCGTTGAAAAGAAAGTATCCGCCCGCATGGATCAGGAGGAGGCCCAGACCCGCTACGAGGAACAGAAAGCCGGCTGGGAAGCCACCACCCAGAAACTGAAGGTCATGGGGCTGTCTGAATCTGAAATCACGGCGATGGCGGATGGCACCCCACCCTGCACCACCGGCACCCTGCCCCTCCGTGCCCCGCAGGCCGGAACCATCATCGAAAAGCAGGCATCCGCCGGAAACCGGATCGAGCCCGGAACGGCTGCCATGACCCTTTCGAATCTTGAAACGGTCTGGGCCTGGCTCGACCTCTACGAACATGACCTGTCCGCCCTGCCCCCCCTCCCACCCAGGGAGAGCCTTCCCCTCACCCTGGAAACCCGCACCTATCCCGGGCAGCGTTTCGAGGGACGCCTTGAAATCATATCAGCCGTGATGGATGAAACCACCCGCACGGTCAAGGCGCGCGCCGCCATACCCAATCCGGACGGCCAGCTCCGTGCAGGCATGTTCTGCAAGGCCCGCATCCCGCTTGCCTCCGCCTCGCTGGAAGTTCTGGCCGTCCCCCGCAATGCGGTGCTGGAGGATGAAGGAAAGGCGTTCGTGTTCCGGCATCTCAAGGATGAATACTATCTCCGCACCCCCGTCAAACCCGGACGTGATCTCGCGGGATCGGTTGAAATCCAGGAAGGGTTGGCGGAAGGCGACACCGTGGTAACCGAGGGGGCGTTCCTGCTCAAGTCGGATGTGCTTCGGGAAAAAATGGGTGCCGGCTGCGCGGATTAACGGAGAACCACCATGTTTACAAACTTTGTCAAAACACTTCTCGCCCAGCGCCTGATGGTCATGCTCGCCACGGTGACCCTGGCCCTGGCAGGCCTGGTTGCCTGGAATAAACTCCCCATCGACGCCTTCCCGGACGTCACCAACACACAGGTCATGATCCTGACCAAAACGCCCGGGCTGGCGGCGATTGACGTCGAGCAGCAGGTCAGCTACCCCATTGAGCAGGTCATGCGCGGACTGCCCAGAGTCACCCAGGTCCGCTCATTATCCCGGGCCGGCCTGTCGCAGGTCGTGGTCATCTTCGAGGACGGCGTGGACACCTACTGGACGCGACAGGTTGTTTTCGAGCGGCTCACCATGGCCCGTGACCAACTGCCGGCCGGCATGGAGCCTGAACTTGGCCCCATCAGCACCGGGCTGGGCGAGATCTACCAGTACACTCTGGAAAGTGACCGACACAGTGACATGGAACTCCGGACAATCCAGGACTGGTTGGTCGCCCCCATGCTCAAGCCGGTGGCAGGCGTCAACGAGGTCAACAGCTTCGGTGGGGCCGTCCGGCAATACCAGATCCTGCTAACCCCTGACAAACTCGCGCAATACGGACTGACCGTCCATGACATCACCGAGGCGGTGGAACGCGGCAACGCCAACGCCGGCGGCGGGGTGCTGGTCAGCGGCTGGGAACAGGTTTATCTGCGCGGCGTCGGCCTGCTCCGGGATGTCCCCGACATCGAGCAACTGGTAATCAAGGCACACGATGGAACACCGGTCCGGATCAAGGATGTGGCGGAGGTGGTGATCGGGACCGAACCCCGCCAGGGCGCGGTGACACGCGATGGTCGCGGCGAAGTGGTCGCCGGAATGATCATCATGCTGAAAGGCGAGAATTCACGCGAAGTGGTCACCCGCGTCAAGAAGACCCTTGAAAAGGTGCGCGGCACCCTCCCCGCCGGGGTCAAGGTCAATGTCTTTTATGACCGGACCTCCCTGATCGAGGCGTGCCTCGCCACCGTGATGAACGCCCTGATGGAAGGCTCGGTATTCGTCATCCTGATCCTCTTCCTGTTCATCGCCGAACTGCGGACAGCCCTGATTGTGGTGGTGTCGCTCCCCCTTACTTTCCTGATCAGCTTCATTGTAATGGGCTGGGCCGGCCTGTCGTCGAACCTCATGAGCCTCGGGGGGCTCGCGTTTTCGGTGGGCATGGTGGTGGATGCCTCGATCGTGGTGATCGAGAATATCCGCCGTCAACTGGCGCTACGCCTGACGGATCCGCGGAAAACCGTCATTATCGAGGCTGTTCGGGAGGTTGGGCGCCCGGTCGCCTTCTCGGTCATGATCATCGCCATCATCCTGGTGCCACTGTTCACCCTGCAGGGTATTGAGGGGAAAATGTTCGCCCCGATGGCGCTGACCATGCTGATTGCCCTGATGGTCTCGCTGGGGGTTGCCTTCACGGCCATGCCCGTCCTGGCCGACCTCTCGCTCAAGCAGGCGCCGGAACGCGAGTTCGGGTTCATCCGCCGGTTCCATGACGGCTACCTGAAGTTGCTCGACAAGGTGATGCACCGCCCCGGCAGGACGCTGGCCCTGGCCGCAGTCGTCCTGATCGCTTCCCTGGGTGTAATCCCCTTCGTCGGAACGGAATTCATGCCGGCGCTGGATGAAGGTGCCATTGCGATCAATGTCGTCCGCCTGCCCAACGCCTCACTCGACGGCTCCGTGAAGGTGGCCAACTTTATGGAAAAGCGGCTCCGCGCGTTCCCTGAAATTGATAGCGTGGTCTGCAAGACGGGCCGGGCCGAGATCTCCGAGGATCCGATGGGACCGGAACAGACGGATGTCTTCATCATGCTCAAGCCGAGGAAAGCCTGGTCAACCGGGCGCAACCGGGCGGAACTGGTTGACGCCATCAACCAGGACCTGTCCATCATCCCGGGACTCCGGTTCTCCTTTTCCCAGCCTATCGCCCTGCGCGTGAATGAACTGATTTCAGGCATCAAGAGCGACCTGGCTGTGAAAATATTCGGACCGGACCTTGATCTCATCCGGAAATACTCCGACAGGGCCGCCACCATCATCCGTTTAGTACCGGGGGCACAGGACACCAAGGTCGAGCAAGTCACCGGAATGAGCCAGATGGATGTGATCATTGACCGCTCGGCAGCCGCCCGGCACGGGATCCGGATTGGCGACATCAACGACACCATCGAGACGGCCATCGCGGGGACGCAGGCCACAACCCTCCTGGAGGGCGAGAAGCGGATCGCGGTTACGGTCCGGTTCGCGGAGCCGGCGCGGCGCGACATCGAGGCCATCCGGCGCCTCCCTGTCGCAGCCCCCGGCGGTGCGCGAGTACCCCTCGGCGAATTGGCGACCATCCAGCAGATCGAGGCGCCTGCCCAGATCAGCCGGGAAAACGGAATGCGCCGCGTCGTTGTCGAGGCCAATGTCAGGGGACGCGACCTGGGCGGATTCATGAAGGAAATCCGGGCAAAACTCACCCCGCTGTCCAAGGAATTGCCGCCGGGATATTTCATTGAATACGGGGGCCAGTTCGAGAATCAGGAGCGAGCCATGCGCCAGCTGTCCATTGTGGTACCGGTGGCGCTCGTCCTGATTTTCGTCCTGCTCTTCGCCGCGCTGGGCTCGGTTCGCAATTCGATCCTGGTGCTGCTAAACCTGCCCTTTGCCCTGATCGGCGGTGTGGTGGCCGTGGCGGCGTTCGGGATGCACCTGTCCGTTTCGGCCGCGGTGGCCTTTATCGTGCTGTTGGGCATCGCCGTCCAGAACGGCGTCGTGCTTGTGGCCTTCTTCCGCCAGCTCCGGGAAAACGGAGTGGGCCTGGTCGACACCGTGCGGACCGGCTGTGATGTCCGGTTCAGACCGCTGCTGATGACCGCCCTGACCAGCTTCATCGGGCATCTTCCCATGCTCTACGCGACCGGCTCGGGCGCTGACATCCAGAAGCCCCTGGCCGTGGTGGTCATGGGCGGCATCATCACCTCCCAACTGCTCACCCTCCTGGTTCTGCCCGCCCTCTATGTCCTGATGG
>JBAXRC010000141.1:0-6194 GCA_037131415.1 bacterium
GTCCGCGGTCAGTTGGAGTCTGCCTTTGCGGTGACGCGGGAAGATTCCGGCGTGATTGCGGCAACGGTGGGCGCCCGACTTGGAAAACGGTTGTTGTTGGAGACGGAAGAGCGGCCTGAGTTGCTGGGCGGATGCCGGCTTCAGGTGGGTGACACTGTGTATGATTTCAGCCTGGCGGCGCAGTTGCGCATGATCAGGCAGACGATGATGGCCGGATAACGGCAAGGCGGTTGTATGGCTGTTGATTTAAGACTTGAAGAGATTACGTCAATCCTGAGAAAGCAACTTTCGGATTTCGGCCGCAAGGTGGAAGTCTCGGAAGTGGGCACCGTCCTGAGCGTGGGCGATGGTATCGCCCGTGTCCACGGGATGGCCGGCGTCATGGCTGGGGAGCTTGTGGAGTTCAAGGAAGGACTCATCGGCCTGGCCCTCAACCTGGAGGCCGACAACGTCGGTGTGGCTGTCTTCGGCGAAGATTATGCGATTCGCGAAGGGGACAGTGTCCGTCGTACGGGCCTGATCGCCCAGGTTCCCGTCGGGAAGGGGATGTCAGGACGCGTGGTGGATGCGCTCGGTCGTCCCATTGACGGCGGTCCGGCGATTGTCGCGGCGGAACGCAGGGCGATCGAGATCAAGGCGCCCGGCATCATTGACCGGGCCGATGTCCGTGAACCCCTTCAGACCGGCATCAAGGTTATTGACGCCCTGACGCCCATTGGACGGGGCCAGCGCGAGTTGATCATCGGCGACCGCAAGACCGGGAAAACCTCGCTTGCCATCGATACGATCATCAACCAGCGCGGTGAGAACGTGATGTGCTTCTATGTGGCCATCGGCCAGAAGCGCTCAACCGTAGTCCAGGTGGCTGAGAAGCTTAAGAAACACGGGGCGATGGAATACACCACCATTATTGCGGCGACCGCGTCCGATCCTGCCCCGATGCAGTATCTGGCGCCCTATACCGGGTGTGCCATGGCTGAATATTTCCGTGACAACGGCGGGCATGCGTTGATCATCTTTGACGATCTGACGAAGCAGGCCCAGGCGTACCGGCAGCTGTCGTTGCTCCTTCGTCGTCCTCCGGGACGCGAGGCGTTTCCCGGCGATGTCTTCTATTTGCACAGCCGGCTTCTGGAACGGGCGGCCAAGCTCAGCCCTGAGAAGGGTGGGGGAAGCCTTACTGCGTTGCCGATTGTGGAGACGCAGGGAAGCGATGTCTCTGCCTATATCCCGACCAACGTGATCTCGATCACGGACGGGCAGATATTCCTCGAGACCGATGCGTTCAACGCCGGGCAGCGTCCGGCCGTCAATCCGGGTATTTCAGTATCCCGGGTAGGTGGTGATGCGCAGTTGAAGGCGATGAAGCAGACCGCCGGTTCGCTCCGCCTGGAGCTGGCGCAGTACCGCGAACTCGCGGGATTCTCCCAGTTTGCCTCAGACCTGGATGCCGCAACCCGCAAGCAGTTGGACCGCGGTCGCCGGCTCATGGAGCTCATGAAGCAGGGCGTGCATGCCACGATCCCGGTAGCCAAGCAGGTGGCGGTGATCTTTGCCGGTACCCAGGGCTATCTGGATGCGATTCCGGTTAACAAGGTGCGGGAGTTCGAAGTTGAGCTTTATGACGCTTTGGATCGCGAGCCCTGTGAATACCTCAAGCTATTTGCCAAGGAAAAAGCCATGACGGCCGAGGTCAAGGCGGCGTTGACTGCCGTGTTGAAACGCTTGTCAGTCAAGAGCGCTTGACCGGGGATTTCAACGCATGCCGACCCTTAAAGAGTTCAATGTCAAACTGGCCCGCCTGAAGAGCACGCGGAAGCTTACCAAGACCATGAAGCTGGTCTCGGTCACCAAGCTCCGCCGGGCGCAGGATGCTGAAAAGCGGGTGGATCTGGTGGCCACCCGGCTGTCGGGTATACTGGGGAAGATGGGTTCAACCGTTTCGGCCGGCGAGCACCCGCTCCTGACGTCCCGGAAAGCCGTCAAGACCGTGATGGTGCTGGTCATTACCTCCGACCGGGGATTATGCGGCGGGTTCAACAACAACCTGAACAAGGCGGTCGCGGTGTGGGCTCGCGGGCAGGAAGCTGAAAGCAAGTCTGTATTGATGAGCTTCTGCGGCCGGCGTGGCTATGCATTTTTCAAGAACCGGGCAACGGTCGAGCGCCACTATGAGGAGATCATGGCGAAGCCCGACTTCGCGCGTGCCCACAAGGTCAGCCGTGCGCTGCAGGCGGCTTTCACGGGGCGGCGCGTTGATGAGGTGTATCTGGCTTACAATGCGGCGCAGGGGTCGATGTCGCAGAAGCCGCTGGTGGAACGGCTTCTCCCGCTGGATCCGACGGTTCTGGCGGCTGTTTCCGGCGACAACCAGGGAGGGAACTGGATGCTGGAGCCCAGCACCGAGGAACTTCTGGGAGCCTTGCTTCCACGCATTGTCAATTTAAAGGTTTATCTGGCCCTCTTAAACAGTTCGGTGGGGGAGCACAGTGCCCGTATGAAAGCCATGGAGCAGGCCAGCTCGAATGCCGACAGCCTGATCCGGCAGATTACGCTGCAGCGCAACCGTGCCCGGCAGGCGGCGATCACGACGGAATTAACGGAAATAGTGGCGGGCGCCGAAGCGCTCAAGTGAGATGTCAAGGATGAGACGTGAAGCGTGATGCGTGAGGCGCGACATGTGAATCGTGAAAGGTGAGCAGTTATGAGCAGTGTCAAAACATTGGTTATGGGTAAGGTTCAGCAAGTTCTGGGCCCGGTGGTGGATGTGGAGTTTCCTGAGAACCAGCTGCCACCGATCATGACGGCCCTTCAGGTCACGAATCCCTCCATTAACGGCGACCCGTGGAATCTAACCCTGGAAGTGTCGCAGCATCTCGGGAATAATCTGGCCCGGACCATCGCCATGGATTCGACCGATGGTCTGGTGCGCGGCGCTGAAGTCAAGAACTGCGGTGAGGAAATCACGGTTCCCGTTGGTCCCGGCACGCTCGGCCGAGTCATGAACCTGCTTGGCAATCCGATCGACAACGCCGGGCCGATAGAGACGGAGAAGCGGATGCCCATTCATCGTGCGGCGCCCTTGTTTCAGGATCAGGATACCAAGGATACGGTTCTGGTTACCGGTATCAAGGTCATCGATCTGCTGGCCCCCTACAAGAAGGGCGGCAAAATCGGTTTGTTCGGCGGCGCCGGCGTCGGCAAGACGGTCTTGATTCAGGAGCTGATCCGCAACATTGCCACGGAGCATGGCGGCTACTCGGTGTTTGCCGGTGTTGGCGAACGCACCCGTGAGGGGACCCAGCTTTACCGCGAAATGCGCGAGTCGGGCGTGATCAAGAAAACGTCCATGGTTTTTGGCCAGATGAACGAGCCGCCGGGTGCCCGTGCCCGTGTCGCCCTCTCAGCCCTGACGGTTGCGGAGTTCTTCCGTGACGAACTGCGCCAGGACGTGTTGCTCTTTATTGACAACATTTTCCGTTTCACGCAGGCCGGCTCGGAAGTGTCCGCCTTGCTGGGTCGTATTCCCTCGGCCGTGGGATACCAGCCTACGCTTGGAACGGATATGGGGGAACTGCAGGAACGCATCACCTCGACCAAGAACGGATCGATCACGTCGATCCAGGCGGTGTATGTGCCTGCGGATGATTATTCCGATCCGGCTCCCGCAACCACGTTCGCGCATCTGGACGCCACCACGGAGTTGTCGCGCGCCATTTCCGAGTTGGGAATCTATCCCGCGGTGGATCCCCTGGCGTCAACGTCCACGATCCTCTCGCCTGACATTGTCGGCGAGGAGCACTATCAGGTGGCCCGCGGTGTTCAGGAGATCCTGCAGCGCTACAAGGAGCTTCAGGACATCATTGCCATCCTGGGGATGGATGAATTGTCCGAAGAAGACCGGTTGACAGTGGAACGCGCCCGCAAGGTTCAAAAATTCCTGTCGCAGCCCTTCTTCGTGGCCGAACAGTTTACCGGGATGGGCGGGGCGTATGTGCAGCTTGCGGATACCGTCCGTTCCTTCAAGGAAATCCTGGAAGGCAAGCATGACCTCATTCCCGAGCAGGCCTTCTATATGGTCGGGCATATTGAAGATGTTCAGAAGAAGGCTCTTAAATTGAGCGGAGGGGCTACATGACGTTCCAGCTTTTGCTCTCTACACCGGATAAGACCTATTTCAATGGGCCGGTCGACAGTCTTGTCGTGCCCGGTCTAGGAGGGTATTTCGGGGTATTGGCGAAGCATGCACGCATGGTGGCCGCGATTGGAACGGGGATCGCAAAGGTTGAGTCGACTGGTGTGACCAAACTGTTCGTCATTGACGGAGGAGTGGCGGAAGTGACTCCTGATGAGACGGTGATTCTGGCCGATCTTGCTATTTCCGCAACCGATTTCGCGGATGCGGAACAAAAGCTGGAAGAGCTCAAGGTCAAGCGGGTTGTTCCGGTCAGCTTCTAGTCGCTTCCCTGTTGGATGGCTTATTCTCCGTTTTGTATGCTACCGTGTCGCTCCAATGGAGGTGATGGTGTCGCTGTCCAATGACAATCCTAGTGCGGGTAAGGTGCCCTCCCGATATTCCCGTCAGGTTCTTTTTGAGGGAATCGGGGAAGAGGGCCAGGCCCGGATTTGCGCCTCACGGGTGGTCCTTGTTGGCTGCGGTGCCCTTGGCACGGTGCAGGCCTCATTGCTCGTTCGCGCCGGAGTGGGAACCGTTCGCCTGATTGACCGTGATTTCGTCGAGGAAAGCAACCTCCAGCGCCAGATCCTGTATGACGAATCCGACGTGAAGGAACTGTTGCCCAAGGCGGTGGCGGCCGAGAAAAAACTACGCGCTGTCAACTCGCTGGTGACCATCGAGGGCCTTGTGGAGGACGTGAACCGGTCCTCGGTGTGCCGTCTGCTGAACGGCTTCGATCTGATCATGGATGCCACCGATAATTTCGATGTGCGATTCCTGGTGAACGACTATGCGGTGAAAAACCGGATCCCCTGGATCTATGGTGCCTGCGTGGGATCCGAGGGGCTGATGTTTCCTGTTTTGCCGGGCGAAACCGCCTGTCTCCGTTGTGTGTTCGAGAGCGCCCCGCCCGCAGGAATGTCGCCGACCTGCGACACAACCGGTGTCATTGGTCCGGCGGTCGGAATCGTGGCGTCATTGCAGGTGGCGGAGGCCCTGAGAATCCTGTCGGGACACCGTGAGCGTGTGAACCGCCGGATTACCCGGCTGGATCTCTGGGAGAACCAGTACAACGGGATTGACCTGCCCGAGCGTGAGGCGTCCTGTCCGTGCTGCGGGAAGCGGGACTTCATGTATCTTGAAGGAACGATGGGGGCGGACACGTCGACCCTTTGCGGGCGGAATTCGGTGCAAGTCAGCCGACGGGAAGGCGGTCCGATCGACCTTCAGGCGCTGGCTTCCCGGTTGGCGCCCCTGGCCACGCTGGACGGGAACCGGTTTCTTCTGCGGGCTTCCATTGACGGGTACCTTTTGACGGTGTTTGCGGACGGGCGTGCCATTATCGGCGGCACGAACGATGCCGGAATCGCCAAATCGATCTATGCGCGATATGTGGGGGCGTAATGGTATACCTTGATCATGCGGCAACCTCTTTCCCGAAACCGGAGCGTGTGCTTCGTGCTATGGAGGCCTTTGCGCGAGCCTCAGGAGTCAATCCCGGCCGTGGCGGACATCGCCGGGCACTGGAAGCCGAAGGGATGATTGACGAGACACGAGGGCTGCTCGCCCGCTTGTTCAGGTTTTCACGGCCGGAGCGGGTAATCTTCACCCTTAATGCGACGGATGCCCTCAATATGGCCATCAAGGGCCTCTTGAAGCCGGGTGACCATGTCATTACCTCGGTTCTGGAGCATAATTCGGTGCTGCGCCCTTTGAACCGGCTTGAGCGTGAAGGAGTCATCACGGTCACCCGGATCGGTGCGGGTTCGGATCACCGGATTGATCCCGTTGATGTGATGCGGGCGTTTACTCCGGAAACCCGTCTGGTAGCCCTCACGCAGGTGTCGAATGTGACAGGCACCATTCAGCCCGTGGGTGAGGTCGGGAAGATTGTCCGTGCCCGGAATGCGGTGTTCCTGGTGGATGCCGCGCAGGGCGCCGGAGTGGTCCCCCTTGATATGCAGGCTGATTCCATTGACCTGCTGGCATTTGCCGGACACAAGTCATTACTGGGGCC
>JBAXRC010000142.1:0-6167 GCA_037131415.1 bacterium
GGCTTCCTCGACACTGATGGCCAGCGGTTTCTCGCAATAGACATGCAGGCCGCGGTTCATTGCCCAGTTTGCGATGAAGGCGTGCGTGTGGTCCGTGGTGCAGCAGATCACGGCATCAAGGTCCTTCTGTTCCAGGCATTTCCGCCAGTCGACATAGGTCTTGGCGTTCGGGAATCTCTTGGCCGCTTCAGCGAGGTGATTTCCGTTTACATCGCACAGGGCCACGACATTCTCCCTGGCAATGGAATCGAAATGTGCGTCTGCCCGTCCCCAGGTTCCGATCATGGCCACGTTCAGCTTATTGCCCGGGGCGTTTTTACCGGCGCGGGTTCCGCTTGGCAGGATGAGCCATCCGGCTCCGGCGACTACAGCACCTTTCAGAAATTGTCGTCGGTTCATCCGAGGTTTCCTTTTTTCCGATTTTCGCCGTTTTAAAGGCCGGTCACGGCCACAGGTCGGTCTTGCCCGGTTTGGCGGCATTCAAAGCCTTCGTGATATCCCCGGTCATGCCGGGGATCACGGCCTTTCCGGTGCGGAGTTCACTTTCCGTGAGCCCGGCATTCTGGTCGAAGTATTGGATACAGCGGCGGACATTGGATTCCAGTTCCCGGGTATTGTGCTCGTACTCAATGGCAAAGACGCCGCGGAAACCCTGGCGCTTCAACTCGGCCATCATGGCCGGGACGTTGGAGATGCCGGTGCCCCAGGGCATGTCATGCGCATCGCGGTGCTTGGCGCTGAGATCCTTGAAGTGAAGGGTGATGATGCGCCCCTCGAGTTTTTTCAGGCATTCCACGGGATTGAGGCCCGACCGGACCCAGTGGCCGACATCGGCGCAGGCGCCAACACGCGGGCTGCAGCCCTTGATGGCGGCCAGGACGGTGTCAGGGTTCCAGTATCGGCTTTCCTTCGGGTGGTTGTGGAGGGCGAGGTTGATGCCATGGGTGTTGCACAGCTTGTCCAGCATCGGCAACTGCTCCGGTGCCGGCTCGGTGACGAGGGTCTTGATCCCCATGTCCTTGGCGAAGGTGAACAGCGTCTGCCATTCAGCCTCGCTGTTGGCGTTGGCCACGCCGAAGTTGACGAGGGTCACTCCGGATTCCTTCAGCTTGGCCAAAACTTTCTGGCGGGCGCCGGCGTTGAGTTCCGGGCCCATCTTCCCGTCAATGCCGCCGCCGACCGGCTGGCCGGGGTAGGATTCGATGAATTTCGCGCCCGCCGCGGCGGTTTTGTCTACCGCCTCGAAGAACGATCCCGTGTTGAAGGTCCAGGCCTGGACGCCGACTTTCCAGCCGTCAGCCGATCCCGTCCGGGGAACCGTGGAACAACCCGTAAGTCCGGCAACGCACAAAAGCAGGAAGCAAATTCTTTTCATGTGACAGTCCTTTCTTGATCTTAGAAAACGCGGTAGTTTCGGCGCAGGAGGCGGTTGGCCTCCGGTACATTGGTGCAACGCATCCGGGCGTGGTCCCATTGGATCTTCTTGCCACACCGGATGGCGAGATTGCCCAGCACGACCATCTCGGTGAGCGGGCCCGAATGGTCGAAGTTGGAGCCGCACATCGGCCCGCCCTTGCAGGCGGAGATCCATTCCTGGTAGGAGTCGCCGTGGGGGACGCGCGGGATGGTTTTGGGCGGACGCTGGAACGACTGCATTTTGCTTTCAGGAACAAGGCGTGGACTTTCGCAGTAGTCGGTTGTATCCATGATGACGCCCTTGTCGCCAATCCAAATCTGTCCGCCGCCGGGCAGCGAGCGGTCTGCTTCCAGCTCCTTGGGCCGCGGCGGACGCTTTCCGCCTTCATACCACTTCAAGGTGACCGGGGGATGTTTTCCGCGGGCCGGGAACTTGTAGGTCACGATGCACCATCTCGGTGCGGTCTCATCGTTGCAGCCTTCCGAAACGGCCTCGATACTGGTTGGGGCTCGCAGGTCCAGTGCCCAGAACGATGCATCCATGACGTGGCAACCCATGTCGCCCAGTGCTCCGGCGCCAAAATCCCACCAGCCACGCCAGTTGAACGGCAGGTAGGTATTGTTGTAGGGACGCTCCGGTGCCACACCCAGCCAGCGGTTCCAGTCCAGGGTGTCGGGGGGGGTCTGCTCCTCCAGGGGACGTTCCCGTGCTTGCGGCCAGGTGGGACGGTTCGTCCAGATGTGGACCTCGCGCACAGCCCCGATGGCATCTGCATCCACCCATTCCTTTACCAGGCGCGTCCCTTCTTTCGCATGACCCTGGTTGCCCATCTGGGTTACCACCCCGTAGAGCCGTGCGGCCTCGGTCATCGCGCGCGCCTCCCAGACAGTCTGGGTGAGCGGTTTTTGGACGTAAACATGCTTGCCCATCTTCATGGCCATCATGGCCACCGGAAAGTGCGTGTGATCCGGCGTGGTGACGGTTACCGCGTCGATCTTATCGCCCATTTCGTTGAGCATCTGCCGGTAATCCTTGTAATGCGGAACGTTCGGGAAGCGCTGGAATATCCCTTTGGCCCTGTTCATGTCCACATCGCAGAGCGCCACGATGTTCTCGCCCGCCACGCCATTGATATCCGTGTTGCCCTGGCCACCGCACCCGACACAGGCGATATTCAGCTTCCGGTCGGCCGGACAGAACCGCTTGGCTTTGTCCTCCGGGCGGCTTTGCGCTCCCAGCGCGTTCATGCCAGGTAAGGTCAGCGCGGCCACACCCAGTGCGCTTGTCTTGAGGAAGGTTCTCCGGTCAACGTGCTGGATTGTCATTACGGGGTCTCCCTATTATTTATGATCGACTGATTTGCGAATGGGTTAACTTATCGCACAGGAATGGTGGGATGTCTCCCCCCCGAAAGGGTGGTTTTGGGGCATGCCAGAGGTATCCGTCCCCGGTATCCCGCTCCAGCGAAACGGGTAAATCTTTGACAGCAGGCGGTGGGGTGGGATAAAAGAATTCCCCCATGAAAGTACTTCTTGCTGACAAACTCGCGTCCTCGACCATCAAGCAGCTCGAATCCCTGGGGTGCCAGGTCACGAGCAATCCTGAACTGACTGCCGAGACGCTGCCGGGTGCCATTACGGACTTTGACGTACTGGTGGTCCGGTCTACCAAGGTGTCTGCTGCCGTGATCGAGGCCGGAAAGGCGCTGTCGCTGATCATTCGGGCGGGTGCGGGAGTGAACACCATTGATCTGGCGGCTGCCAGCCAACGGGGTATTCATGTCACCAATTGTCCCGGGAAGAATACCGAGGCGGTTGCCGAATTGGCCATCGGGCTGCTGATCGCCGCGGATCGCCGCATTGCGCAGGCGGGCGCCGACCTTCAGAAGCAGGCCTGGAAGAAGGGTGAATATGGCAAGGCGCGCGGACTCAAGGGGCGCACGCTGGGTGTGATCGGAATGGGCAACATCGGCCGCGCCGTTATTGAACGGGCAAAGGGCCTCGAGATGAACATTCTGGCCTGGTCGCGCTCGCTGACGCCGGAGGCGGCCGAGGCGATGGGGATTGCCTGCGCGGCGACCCCGCTGGAGGTGGCCGAAAATGCGGACGCCATCACGCTGCATGTGGCGTACTCGAAAACCACCACGCACCACCTCGTCAATGCCGGGTTTCTCGCGGCAATGAGGAAAGGGGCGATCCTGATCAATACGGCCCGTGGCGAAGTGGTGGACACGGCGGCCCTGAAGGTGGCCATCAAGGAGAAGGGGCTGCGGGTCGGTCTCGATGTTTTCGAGAACGAACCCAAGGGCAGCACGGATACCTTTTCCGATACCGAACTGGCGCAGCTGGCGATCTGCACCCCCCATATCGGCGCGTCCACGGACCAGGCGTCGGAGGCGATTGCCGAGGAGACGGTTCGCATCGTGAAGTCATACCTCGAGACGGGGCTGCCCTTGAATGTGGTCAATGTCCGCGTCAAGCCGGTGACAACGCACGGCATGGTCGTCCGGCATTTCAACCGTGTCGGCGTCCTGGCGTCCGTGCTGGATGAGCTCAAGGCGCAGGGCATCAACGTCGAGGAAATGCAGAACACGATTTTCGAAGGGGGCACGGCCGCGACCTGTTCCCTGCGTCTCGACAAGGCCCCGCCAGGGGCCGCCGTCACCCAGCTCAGCGCCAATCCGGACATTATCCAGGTGTCGACGCACTGAATGACTAGCTCCGGGATTGTGTTGCCGGGGAAGATTTGGTCTACTTCGCCACTGGAGGATTCGGAATTATGACGGGATCAAAAAAAATTCTAACGGGTGTTGTCGCGGTTGTTTCTGTTCTGGCTTCCCTGGCCGGACGGGGCGAGGGGACCAACGCCGCCTCCCTTGCCTGTCCTGAATCGAAGTTTGAATTCGGGCAGGTCTATCCAGGCGCCGTGGTCAAGCACAGGTTTGTGCTGACGAACCAATGCGACCGGCCGGTGAGGATTCAAAGTATCCATACCACCTGCGGCTGTGCCCAGGCGGTGGCCAGTTCCACGAACGTTGCCCCGGGGCAGGTTTCGCTGTTGGATGTCGAGATGAACTTCAAGGGGCGGCGGGGGCATCAGTCCAAGGCCGTTTATGTCGAGACCGACGACCCCGTGAACCGGATTATCCGGGTGGAATTCAACGGGATTGTCATTGTTCCCATCGAGTTGCAGCCCGAAGGCATTCATTTTGGAACCCTGGCGACAGAGGGGACGGCGGTGCGCGAGGTGTTGGTGACCGCGGTGGGAACCAATGAATTCCGCGTGAAGTCGGTGACGGCCTCATCCACCCAGGTTCTGGCCAGCCTCGAAACACTTGAGGCGGGCAAGCGATACCGTGTGAAAATCACCAGTGAAGGTCCCCGCAGCCTGGGTTCCGCGATGTCGACGGTGCGGGTGGAGACGGACAACCCGCTCATGACAACGTTGGATATCCCGGTCGCGGCGTTTGTGGCGGGTGATATTGTCCCGGCACCCGGCACGTTGTTGTTGATTCCTTCCGCCACCAATGAGCCCCGTTCCTCCTGGGTAAACCTCTGGTCGCCGTCCGGCAAGGCATTCAAGATCACCCGGGTGAAGATGCCGGGGGACGGGATGACCAATACCGTCCGGGTGTTGACCCCGGACCGTTCCCGCATTGAGGTGAAGACCTGGGGGGCGCTCACGGAGCTGGACGGAAAAACACTCCGGGTTCAGACTGATCTGGCCTCGATGAAGGAGGTGCTGATTCCCCTCCGTGTTATTGCGATGCCTGCAAAGGATCAGCCGCCCCCGGGGCCGTGAGACCGGGTTCATCCGTCAACCCGCTTCATCCCAGCAGGCTTCGTCCGGCGGCCTGGGCGGATTCATAGACGATGCGGACGGAAACAGTGTGGGTGGCGGCGGCCTTGGCGCAGTCCTCGTATTCCGGGGAGGCGGTGACCGGAGTGCCGTGCCAGCGGCCGATCTTGATCCGGATCATCCCGTACTGGGTTTCGACCTCGATGATTTCGCGTTCAAGCATGGTGCGTCGAGTCAGATGCTCGCGCACGCCGAAGGTAGTGCTCTCGGTGAAAATCAGATCCAGCATGATGGCCTTGAGATCCGGGGCGCAGAGCACGGTCAGGAGGGTGCCGGGCCGCTGTTTCTTCATCTGGATGGAGGCCGTGAAGGCATCGTAGGCTCCGGCAACCAGCAGCTTCTGCACGAGGGCGCCGACCAGTTCCGGCGTGGTGTCGTCGATATTGGTCTCCAGGACCATGCAGAGGTCAGGATCCTCGAGCTTGGCGGAGGGCGCCTCCAGCAGGGTGGCCCGGAGAAGGTTGGGGCGGCCATTGAGCTTGCGCTGTCCGAACCCGTGTCCGACCGCCTTGATGATCCAGCCGTCAGGCCAGGTGGCGACGGAGTTCAGGGTCGTCAGCAGGGCGGCGCCCGTCGGGGTGACCAGTTCAAACGGCTCGTCGACATGGCACACGGGAAAGCCCTTGAGCAGTTCCACCGTGCCGGGAGCGGGATTGGGGAAGGTGCCGTGGGCACATTGGATGGTGCCGTGGCCCTGGGGCAGGGGAGAGAACCCGACCTGGTCAATATGAAGGAGATGGAGGGCCTGGCAAACGCCGACGATGTCGGCAATGGCGTCCAGGGCACCGACCTCATGGAAATGAACGTGATCGGGGGTTGTCCCGTGAACCCGGGCCTCAGCCTCGGCAAGCCGCTCAAAGACGGCCAGGCTTTGCCTCTTGACTCCGGCGGG
>JBAXRC010000143.1:0-6147 GCA_037131415.1 bacterium
GTGGCAGGGGGTATATTTCGGATTATGAAGAAATCAATTGCCAGGGGGATTTTTGTGACGGGCACGGATACAGGGGTGGGTAAGACGCTTGTGTCAGCTGCCATCCTGTCGGCAATGAGGGATGAGGGACTGGACTATGTGCCGATGAAGCCGGTCCAGACCGGATGCCAGCGGCGCAGGGGGAAATGGGTGGCGCCTGATCTTGAATTCTGCCTCACGACCGCCGGCCTGAAACCCGGGTCGAAAGAACGAGCCGATATGGCTCCCTATTGTTTCCAGCCTGCCTGTTCGCCTCACTTGGCGGCCCGGGAAGCCGGTGTAACGATTTCCGTTTCCAAGGTGAAAGCCGCTATATGCCGGCTCGCCCGGGCGCATGACGGCGTGGTGGTGGAAGGAGCGGGGGGGGTTCTGGTTCCCCTGAATGCCCGACAGACGATGCTGGATCTCATGGTGGTCCTTGGCCTTCCCGTGGTACTGGTGGCCCGACCCGGTTTGGGCACGCTCAACCACACGCTTCTGTCGCTTCACCTGTTGCGCGGAGCGGGGCTTTCTGTCCTGGGCGTGGTGCTGAACCAGTCCTCGCCGGGGCGCTGGGGGAAAATCGAGAACGACAATGCCCGCACGATTGAGCGGATGGGGAAGGTCAAGGTCCTGGCTTGCATGCGGTTCCAGGAGGAGTCTCGATCGTAACCTGTCCGTCGAGTTCCGAGAAATAACCCTTTGGCCTGCAAGAGAAGGTGAGGACATTTGTCCCGGTTTCACGGGTCCAGACGGCGTTATGCCGGATCCGGCTCCAGGGCCAGCCGAATCCCTGCGCCTCGCCGGTGATGATGAAGCGGGATTTCAGGGCGGGGTTTTCCTTCAGTGATACCCGGCACCTTTCAACATCGAGCCGGAGCAAGGCGGTAGTCTCCGGACTCGCCTTCATATCGTAGCGGATTTCAGTAAAGGACGGTGTTCCGAGCAGGACGGCGGCAATCGCGGAAAAGGCAAGCAACGGGGCAATCCAGATCAGCCACCTTGAGCGCCATGGCGATGTGGCGGCAACCTGGACCGGATTGTCCTCATATTGCGGGATCCGCAGGATGACGTAATACAGCAGCCAGGCGGAGACGGCGGGGAAGACTGCCGACCACAGGACATCGGATGCGAAGTGTGCCCCGGCCGCCATGCGGGCCGTGCCGATCAGGGTGCCGTATGCCGCCGCCCCGAAAAAGGCAAGGGCCGCGAGCCCCTTATGGCGGCGCCGGGCCAGGAAATAGAGCGCAATGAAGTAGTAGCCCATGGAGCTGTGTCCGCAGGGGAATGACTTGCCGCGCCCTGGCACGCCTCTTTCATAAAAGCACTGGTGGCTCATGGTGCCGCCCAACTCCGTTGTTTGCCGGGGGCGGGGGCGCCCCCAGTGATCCTTGAAAATCGTATTGACGAAGAGTCCGGGGCCGAGCGCCATGGTCAGGAAGAGCAGGGCGGCATGGCGGCGCCAGCGGGCCAGGGACGGGCGATACAAGGCGGCTACGACCACGCCAAGGCCCGCCAGGGCGGTGAGCAGGGCCGGCCAGGGCCCGAAGGTGTAGAGGAAGCGCCAGAATGGATCGAACTCGTGCGGCCAGGGGCGTTCGGCACCGGGATGATAAAACCGCGAGAGGAGGCTGATGTCCAGGGCTGGCGTGAGAAAAGGAATGATGGCCGCAGCCGTCAGGAGCAGGATCCACAGCAGGTCCGGAAGCCAGAGCGAGCGATAAGATGGTGCGGGTGGGTTAGTCACAACGTTTGATCAGGATCAAGCCGAGTACCGTTGCCAGGAGTGCGGGTATCCAGACAATGAGATGAGGCTGGGTCCATGGATATTTAGTGAGGGTATCGGCCACGATGATGAAAACATAAAAGAGGACGACCAGCCCCAGGCTGATGCCGATGCCGATGGTGGTTTCCTGGCGATGGGTCTTGGTTGCCAGCGGGGCGCCCAGCAGGACGAAGGCTAAACAGGAGAAGGCGAGGACGATCCGCTTGTGGAATTCCACCCGTAGCGACATGTCCTGGCGGGCAAGGGCTTCCTCATCCAGTCCCGGATAGGCCTGTTGGATCGAGTCCCGTGTGGTCATGAGCTCAAGCATGGTCATGTCGCTTTTCTTTTTTGTGCCCTCCTTGTTCTTTTCGGCGGTCAGTTTGCTGAGGTCGATGACGAAGGGGAAGTGGCTGGCCGTGCCGGGTCCGGGGCGGTCTTCATAGAAGGGGTCGATCCGGACATCGTAGAGGTCGATCAGTAGGCCGGATTTATCCTCGTTGGCTGCGACGGTCCCGGTCTTGGCGCGGATGGTACGGGGCGGCGATCCCTTTTGGGTCTGGTAGATGAAGATGTCGCTGATGTCATTGCCGCGCTTTGAGCCGATGTAGAAAGTCATGCCCGGGAAGTCGCGTATGGGGCGGCCTTCCTCGATCAGTTGGAGGGGCGATTCAATTCCCAGCTGGCGAAGCGCCTCGCGCCTGACGTGGTAGCTGTTGGGGATGATCTCGGAGTTCAGATAGAGGCAGACGGATGACATCAGCAGGGCGTAGAGAACGGGGGCCCCCATGATTTGAAGCATCCGGATGCCGCTGCTCTTCATGGCGGTGATCTCGCCGTTGGCGGACAGTTTTCCGAAGGTCAGCAGGGCGGCGGTGATGATGCTGACGGGAATGGAGAAGCCGAAGGCGGAAGGAAGCCCGGCCAGGAAGATCTTTCCGATCAGGATAAGCGAGCCACCTGCGGCGATTGCATCGGCAATCCGGAACAGCACCATGATGCACATGACGAAGGTGAGTACCAGCAGGGTCACCGCGAAGGTGACCAGATAGCTGTTCCTGACATATGCCGAAACGATTCTCAAAATCCCGTTCTCCTTGTTGAAAATGTCATGCCCTTATACTTGCCGGAAGGGGGGGAAAGCAAGCCCTTCGACAGCCGATGACCGAAAAAGAGTATCGTATCGAAAAGCGTGTCTGAACCGCAGATGAAGACGAATAACGCAGACGGTTGAAAGTGATGTCAGCGCGCACCCTCCAAAGGCCCGCCAGGGGCAGGAGGTCGTGGTGCCGCGCTTTGTTTTGTGTCGGGCAAGCCCGGCTGATTGCAGGTGCGCTCCGCGAGCGTGCCAACTTTCCACTTCGCGGCTTCGGTGCGAAATTCTTGACCGGCATGGATGGGAAAACATAAGGTCCGAACCGGTCGCTCCATACGGCTCGCAGGCTCGCCGCTGGAGAACCGCAACGTTCGGTTAGAAAGGAAGACGAATGAGTATCCCCTTGTGCGCAGCGACATTCACCGTACTGCTCGGAGCAACTGCCTTGTTTTCAGCAGAGCAGAGCTTGGAGACCACCTCAGGGATCCCCGTCAGGGGATACACACTAGTCTGGACGGACGAGTTCAACGGAACCCATCTTGACATGACCAAATGGGACCATCGTAATCTCGGGCCTCGGCAGGATGGAGTGAATGTGAAAGACAACGCGTCTGTCGACGGCAAAGGGCATTTAATACTGACGACCAGTCGAATCAAAGACAAGTATCATGCCGCCATGATAGGCACTCAAGGGAAGTTCGAAACCACCTATGGCTATTTCGAATGCCGTGTGAAGCTTCAGGGACAGATCGGGCATTGGTCGGCATTTTGGCTTCAGGCCCCGACAATGGGCAAAGAGGTCGGAAACACATTTGACTCAGGCACCGAAATTGACATATTCGAATACTTGAGAAGAGAGGGCGACACCGTCCATCACACTCTGCATTGGGACGGCTACAAGAAGGACCACAAGTCTGTGGCCAAGACCCCTCAAATCCCCGGACTCTCAAAAAACTGGCATACCTTTGGTCTATTGTGGACTAAGGAAGAATACGTTTTCTTTGTTGACGGAAAAGAAACCTGGCGGACTCGCAAGGCGATATCGAGACGGAGTGAGTTTATCATCCTCAGCCTGGAAGTGGGCAAATGGGCCGGCGACATCTCCACAGCTGAATTACCGGATCATCTGTATGTTGATTACGTTCGGGTATACAAGAAAAACTGATCCGAACCGCTATTTCAGTGATTCTTCCTCGGCCGCCTTTTCGCGGGCGAGGACTTCCTCGGCGGGCTTGATGTCGTTGAGGGACCCGAGACTCAGGAGTTCAGGCCAGTGTTTCGCGCAGCCGACGACGGCAAGGAGGGCTCCCACACCGCCGAAAAGGACCGAGCTGACTGCCCCGGCAACGCGCGATGACAGTCCGGCCTCCGCCCAGCCAAACGAGGAGGCCATATTCCCGAACAGTCGTGCGGTGAAGCCCGATTCGAAGCCGCCAAGGTCGTTTGAGGCCACGATAAAGATGTTATTTACTGCCGAGACCCGTCCGCGCATCGCATCGGGGGTGAGCACCTGGACCAGAGTATGCCGGACAACCACGCTAATGTTGTCGCAGGCGCCGATCAGGAACATAGCCACCAGGGAGAGCCAGAACCAGTGCGAGACTCCGAACAGGATGGTCGCTCCCCCGAAGCCCGCCACGGCCCAGAGCATTGTGCGTCCAGCATTCCGGATGGGGGGAAGATGGGCAATGGCCACGGCCATCACGATGGCGCCCACGGCTTCGGCGGTTCGCAACAATCCCAGCCCAAGCCCGCCCACATGAAGGATGTCCTGGGCATATAGAGGGAGCAGGTAGACTGCGCCACCCACCAGTACAGCGAACAGGTCGAGCGTGATGGTGGCGAGAATGACCTTGTTATTGCGCACGAAACGGGCGCCCGCCATGAGGCTTTTGACCGAGACCTCCTCGATTTTCCGGGTCACGGGGCTTGTGGTCAGCATGATGACGGTGATAAGGCAGGCGCAACGGAGTGCCAGGGCCAGGGCAAAGGCTGGAGCGGTATTGTAATTTACTCCCATGAGCAAGCCGCCCAGCACCGGACCGGTCATGGTTCCGAGCTGGAACAGGCTGGAGTTCCAGGCCATGGCATTGCTGAAGAGCGTGGCGGGCACAAGTTCAGGCAGGATGGCGGAGCGGGCCGGTGAGCCCAGCGCCTGACTGATGGCGCTGAGCACCAGAAACAAATAAAACCAGTGAACCGGTGCGTTCAAAATCACCAGGGAGGCCAGTCCGGCGATGGAAAGCAGTCCCAGAATCTGGGTCAGGATCATCACCGACCGGCGGTTGAACCGGTCGGCTAGCTGCCCCCCGGGGATCGACAGGAGCATGACTGGCATCGCCTTTGCCAACCCGACCCAGGCCAGTGCCATCGGATTGGAGGTCCGGGAATAGACATGGATTCCCACCGCAATAGTCTCGATCTGGCCGGCCATCACCAAGGCCAGCCAACCGACCGAGAAAAGCCTGTAATTTCGGCTTCGCCACACGGCATAGGGGTCATGGAGGGGGGGGCGTGTCATTCTCGCAACATGTTGTTATTAAATTATTTACGAACAATAAAAACTGACTATTGCAGCATGTGCGAAAAATTTAAATATAAGCGAAAGAGGTTTCGGCGGCAATCTGTTTCTTCCGGTTATCAATACGCATTCGGAATCTCTCCTTTTTCTTATTCCCAAGAGTTGCGATTGGTATCAATGATGCTATATACTGTTTCCAACAAGGGAATCAAATGATGATACATGTCAAAATTGAGGGGCTTTCCTTATCCAATTTGGGTTTTGTTGTGTTGTTGCGTGGAGACGATGATCCGCGGACGTTGCCCATTTTCATTGGGGGGGCGGAAGCGCAGTCCATCGCACTACAGCTGGAGAAGGTAACCATTCCAAGGCCTATGACCCATGATTTGCTCAAGAATATATTGGATTGCATGGAATGCCGGCTGAAGCGGGTTGTGATTAGTGAATTGGTTGAAAGCACCTTTTATGCTGTCCTGGTGATGGAGCGTGACGGGTTGGAGACCGAGGTGGATGCCCGTCCCAGCGATGCACTTGCCCTGGCAATGCGGTGCGGTTCGCCGGTGTATGTGACCCAGAAAGTCATGAACGTTGCCGGGGTGGTTCTGGCCGAGCAGGATGTTGCTGGCAAGGAAAAAAGGGAAGCGCCCGCTGATGGAACGACCAAGAATCGGACTGCGCCCCTCCAGTCCGTTGGTGAACAGTTGAAGGAACAGCTTGAGAAAGCGGTCATTGAGGAGCGCTTCGAGG
>JBAXRC010000144.1:0-6120 GCA_037131415.1 bacterium
GTTCGGTTCCCGCCACGCAAGGTGGCGGGGCACCCCCTGTAACTGACCCCTTACCCACTCCCTGTTTTCTTTCTAGGCAGATAGCTAATTAATAACTATAGTTATTAAATGAACATTGACCGCTATCCTGTGCCGGCCTTGCCGCTTTGTTCCAGGGTGTGTGATATGCCGTCCCGGCTGCGTCCCCGCGAGGCGGTGGACCGGCAGGGGATCGAGAATGTCTCCGATTCGGTCCTGCTGGCGATTCTGCTTCGAACAGGAGCCCGAGGGCTCAATGCGGTGGATCTGGCGGATCGGATGCTTCGCAAATATGGCAGCTTGACCGCCCTGTCGCGGGCCTCCATCGGGGAGTTGACGGCTGACAAGGATTTAAAAGGACTGGGAAAGGTCAAGGCGCAGATGATCCGGGCCGCCCTGGATCTGGCCCGGCGGATGGCGGATGAAACCCGGGACGAGCGAGGTGGTTTTGTCAGGACGCCGGAAGATGTGGCCGGCGTGATGAGGGAGTCCGCCCGCGGGCTTGATCATGAGCGGTTCTGGGTGCTGAACCTCGACACGAGGAATCGGCTGAAGGGGCATCCCCGGGAAATATCGAAAGGAATCCTGGATTCAAGCCTGGTCCACCCGCGGGAGGTGTTCAGGCCGGCCATTGAGTTCGGGTGTGCCGCGGTGATTGTCCTGCATAATCATCCTTCCGGCGATCCGACCCCCTCGGCAGAGGATATCAAACTGACCCGCCAGCTGGTCCAGGCCGGCAAGGTGATAGGCATCAAGGTCCTTGATCATGTCATTCTGGGCCGTCGAACCGGGGCGCAACCCCGTGATTTCATGAGCCTTCGCGAATCCGGCGGGGTTGATTTCGATGGGTAAGCGTTAACGCCGGGCCACGGCCGCATCCACCTCTGCCTGGATGGCCAGGGCGGCTTTGAAGGGGTCGGCTGCCTCGACGATGGGGCGGCCCACAACCAGGTAGGTTGAGCCGGCCTCCACGGCTACCGCCGGGGTGGCAACCCGTTTCTGGTCACCAACATCGGCGCCGGAGGGCCGGATGCCCGGGGTGACCAGAATGGGGGCGGGTCCGAATTTTCTACGGAGCAAAGGGGCCTCGTGGACGGAGGTCACAACCCCGTCAATGCCGCAGGCCAGGGCCATTTCCGTCAGCGCCAGGGCCTGATCCGCGACGGTGCGTTGGATGCCAAGGTCGGTGAAGTCATCCTGGTTCAGGCTGGTGAGGGTGGTTACCGCCACCAGGCGGGGCCGATTGGGGCCGAAGGCGGCGGCCGCTTCGGCGGCGGCCTTGAGCATGGCCCGGCCGCCGATGGCGTGGACGGTCATCAGGTTGACGCCCAGCTTGCCGGCGGCGGTCACGGCATTGGCCACGGTTCTGGGGATGTCATGAAACTTGAGATCCAGGAAGATGTGCCGGTTGCGGCGGGCAGACAAGGTGTTGAGCACGGCGGGGCCTTCCGCCGAGAACAGCTCCAGGCCGATTTTGAACCAGGACAGTTGATCGGGAAGTTTCGCGAGCAGCGGGGCGACATCAGCGGAAGACGGCACATCAATGGCGAGAATGATTTCGGGCTTCATGGGCTTTCCTTTATGACGATCAATGACGGAATCTTGTATCTGATACCCTGTTCCGATTCGAGCTTCTTTTTCTTGTAAGGAGTTACAGGGGGGGGCGTCCCCGTGGCCGTGTGCCGCGGGGCGTAAAAATGTTCGGTTCCCGCCACGCAAGGTGGCGGGGCACCCCCTATCACCCATTACTTTTTCTCAGGTTGAGTGAGTGCGGGGGATGTCGTATAAAGAGGGGGAATGAGATTTTTGCTCTATAATGTTCGATACGGGGCGGGGGTTGGCATCAAGTTTCACCTGCCTTTTCCGGGTTGCGGGTACCTCAAGCGGACAGGGGTGGTGCTGGATCAGATCACGGGATTCATCCGGGAACATGATCCTGACGTGGTCGGGCTTGTTGAGGTGGATGGCGGCTCCTTCCGGTCGAAGCGGCTGAATCAGGCCGAGACCATTGCCCGGGCCCTCGGGCACTATCATTCTTATGAATCCAAGTATGGCGACAAGTCCTGGGTCCGGTTCCTGCCTGTGGCGAACCGTCAGATGAACGCCTTCCTCACCCGTGATCTGATGCACGAACAGAAGTTTCTCTACTTTGATCATGGGGTGAAGCGGTTGGTGATCCAGCTTGAGTTGGAGCAGGTGACGCTGTTCCTGGTCCATCTCTCCATCAAGTTCCGCCACCGCCAGCATCAGCTTTGCGAGCTCTATTCACTTCTGAAAAGCGTGAAAAAACCCTATCTGGTGGCGGGTGATTTCAATGTCTTCTGGGGCGATCCCGAGATCGAGCTGTTCCTGGCCGCCACGGGGCTGAAAAGCGCCAGCCCTGAAGGGCGGCCCACCTATCCCAGTTGGGCGCCCAAGATGGAGCTCGACTTTATTCTGCATAGCCCCGGAATTGTGGTCCGCAATTTCCAGATGCCGGCCGTGACGTTTTCGGATCATTTGCCGCTGATCTGTGATTTTGATGTTGTCCCGTGAACTGAAACCCTGCGCTTGATATACTTAGGAGGTCGTGTATGGCAACCATAACATTGAAGGGAAATCCGATACAGACGGCGGGGGTGTTGCCGAAGGAAGGAACACGGGCGCCGGGATTTACGCTGACTGGCAGCGACTTGTCCGATGTGACGCTGGAACAGTTTGCGGGCAAGAAGAAGGTGTTGAATATTGTGCCGAGCCTCGACACCTCGGTGTGCGCCCTCTCGGCCCGTCGGTTCAACCACGAGGCCGGCACCCTGCCGGATACGGTGATCATCAACATTTCTGCCGACCTGCCCTTTGCCCAGAAACGCTTCTGTGAGGCGGAGGGGCTCAAGAATGTGGTCAATCTGTCCACGATGCGGGCTCCCGCATTCGGAAAGGATTATGGCGTGGTGATCACGACCGGACCGCTTGCCGGGCTGATGAGCCGGGCCGTGATCGTGCTGGACCGGCAGGACAAGGTTGTCTTTGCCGAGCAGGTGCCCGAAATCGCGCAGGAGCCCAATTACGAGGCCGCCCTGTTTGCCCTGAGGAAAACCCCGTGAGGCGGAAATCAAAGCGCATCATCCGGATCGCATCGGGAATCGGGCTGATTATTGTGGGACTTGTCGGGATTGTGGTCCCTGTTCTGCCCGGATGGACCCCTCTTGCCTTTGGAATTGTGCTGCTCATGCCCAGGAGCCGGTTGGCCAAGTGGCTGCGAGGTCAATTGAAGCGCATGAAAAAACGGTTGAAACCTAATGGGGCCTCTTCTGTTGTCCGCCCCGTTTCCGGGGAGGCAGCGGTAGAGTGGTGGGCGTTGGCCGCGAATGAGTGTGTGGCCAGGCTCAGTGCCGATAGCGTCCATGGACTGGGCAAAGCCGAGGGACTTCGCCGGCTGGAAGCCTACGGACCCAATACCCTGGTCGAACGTGGCGTGAAAAGCCCCTGGGTCATCCTGTGGGAACAGCTTACAGGGGTCATGGTGGTGATTCTGATCATTGCCGCCGTGGTTTCCGCCCTCATGGGGGAGGTTGCCGATGCCATCGTGATCGGCATTATCGTGGTGCTGAATTCGCTACTGGGCCTCTTTCAGGAATACCGGGCGGAAAAGGCCATGGCCGCCCTCAAGAAGATGGCTGTTCCGTCAGTCAAAGTGCGACGGGAAGGGGTTCTCCAGGAAATCCCCTCAGGGGATCTGGTACCGGGTGATGTGGTGCTTCTGGAGGCGGGTAACCTGATTCCGGCGGATGGCCGCATTTTGGAGGCCGTGAATCTGCGGATCCAGGAAGCCGCATTGACGGGCGAGTCCGAACCCGTCGAAAAAACAGCCGGCCTTCTCGCGGCGGCGGCGCCCACCGTTGGGGACCGCCGGAACATGGTTCACATGGGAACCGTGGTCACCTATGGACGCGGCACAATCCTGGTGGCCGCGACAGGGATGCGAACACAATTGGGTGCCATTGCCACAATGATCCAGGATGTGAAGCGCGAAGCCACCCCGCTCCAGAAGCGGCTGGAACAGCTGGGCAAGGGACTGGCAGTGGCCGCGCTTGTCCTGGTGATTATTATTTTTGCCCAGGGCCTGTTTCGGGGCGGGCTGGGTGCGGAGAATTTGAAGCTGATGTTCCTGACGGCCATCAGCATGGCCGTGGCGGCGGTGCCCGAGGGTTTGCCTGCCGTGGTGACCATTGCCCTGGCCCTGGGGGCGCAGCGGATGCTGCGGCGTAACGCCCTGATCCGCAAACTCCTGGCGGTTGAAACCCTCGGTTCGGTCACCGTGATCTGTTCCGACAAGACCGGCACCCTGACGGAAAACAGGATGACGGTGACCGTCTTGAACGTGGCGGGGAAGCGGGTCACCCTGCAAGAGACGGGACACCCCGGGCTCGCGCCCCTTCTGACGGCCGGCGCACTCTGTAATGATGCCGTGCTGACTTCCGGATCTGTGGCGCTCGGGGATCCCACGGAAGGCGCCCTTGTGGTGGTGGCCGCACTTCTGGGCTTGCGAAAGAATGAGCTGGAACAGGCGTTGCCGCGTGTTGCGGAAGTGCCATTCGATTCCGACCGGAAGCGGATGACGACAATCCATCGCTTGCCGGAGGACGGCAAGGCCGGGGGATGGGCAACCGGTGGCTCACGCCAGTCTTTCATCGCCTTCTGCAAGGGCGCGCCGGAAGGTCTTCTGGAGCGTTGCACCGGGATTTGGGCACCGGAAGGCGTTCAACCGATGACCCCCGAAAAGAGGGCGGAAATCCAGGCGGCCAATGACCAGCTGGCGCGCGACGGGATGCGCGTCCTGGGCATTGCGTTCCGGTTGCTCGACCAGCCGTTTGGAGATGAGCTGGGCGAGGAGCAGATGGGCTTTCTGGGGTTGGTCGGCATGATTGATCCGCCCCGTCAGGAAGTGAAGGCGGCCATCCAGACCTGCCGGGAGGCAGGCATCCGGCCCGTCATGATTACAGGGGATCATCCCCTCACAGCCTTGGAAATCGCCAGACAGCTGGGGATTGCATCCGGCGACGGGCTCCTTACCGGTGTCGAGCTGGAGCGGATGTCGGTTGACGAATTGCGGGGCCGGGTGGATCAGGTCTCTGTGTATGCCCGCGTTTCCCCGGAGCATAAACTGAAAATCATTGAGGCGCTCCAGCAACGGGGACACGTGGTGGCGATGACCGGCGATGGGGTCAACGATGCGCCTGCCCTGCGGAAAGCGGATATCGGTGTGGCGATGGGGATTACGGGAACGGACGTCTCCAAGGAAGCCTCGGACATGGTCCTGCGCGATGACAATTTCGCCACCATTGTGGCGGCCGTTGAGGAAGGGCGGGTTATCTATGACAATATCCGCAAGTTCATCAAGTATTTGCTGAGCACCAATTCAGGGGAACTGTGGGTCATGCTAATGGCCCCGCTGATCGGTCTACCCCTGCCGCTGTTGCCGATCCAGATCCTCTGGATGAACTTGGTCACAGATGGTCTGCCCGCCTTGGCGCTGGGCGTTGAGCGGGCGGAGCCTGATATCATGAAACGCAAGCCGCGCCGGACGACTGACAGCATTTTCGGGGAGGGACTCGGGGCTCATGTGATCTGGGCGGGTGCCTTGATGGGGCTGGTCACCCTGGGAACGGGGCTCTGGTACGGCAGTAAGGGGCACCTGGACTTGAGTGCAGAGGGTGATGTGGCGTATTACCGGACCATGATGTTCAGCATGATGGCCTTTCTCCAGATGGGGCATGTGCTGGCCATCCGGTCGCACCGCCAATCGCTTTTCACGATGGGCGTCTTTTCCAATCGTCCTCTGGTGGGGGCGGTACTCCTGACGGTGGTGATGCAGTTCGCCCTGATGTATGTTCCTGTGCTGGCGAAATTCTTCCAGACCGTGCCGCTATCGGCCAAGGATCTGGTGATCTGCCTGGTGTTTGGGTCCGCCGTTTTCTGGGCGGTGGAGCTTGAAAAGTGGATCAAAAGGCGGAAGAAATGAACATCGAACGAACTGCCTCCTATTTTAGCATCCTGTTGAAAAAGAATTCACTCTGATTGTTTCCGCTGGAGGGCGAGGCTTGCCGAGCCGCGGTCCAAATA
>JBAXRC010000145.1:0-6115 GCA_037131415.1 bacterium
GTCATGTATCTGGCGAATGTGGTGTGGGAGACAGCTTCCAAGAAGCTGGGGATGGGCCGGTCCCGTCTGGAAGCCGCGTCGGTGGCCCTGGGGCTGGCGCTTCTCCGGGCGGGCGGAATTCCGTGGATGGGCGTCATGGCCGCCGGGGTGGCGCTATTGGTCATGGAGCTTATGATCCGCCAGTGGGAGCGGAAACTTCTCGTAACCGCCTACGCCAGGCAAGGGGGGAGTGGACCTGCCCCAACTGCGGCTCCAAGGCTGATTTTGACCCTGGAGGCGCCTTTTGTCGAGCGGTTGCCCCGGTATCAACTTGGCACATTATGGGTGGGTGTCCCGTTCGACATTGAAGTGATTGTGGGAAACCATTCCGTCATTTCCGGTGACAAGCCGGTGCAACTCCGACTTTCCGCCCCGCCGGTCTGTTTCAACCACGGGGATGTGGAAATCGCCCTGGGACCGATTGCGGCGGGTGAGGTATCCCGGACCTCGTGGCGTCTGTGCCCCACGGCGCGAAGTGGCGGAGGCCGCCTGGAAATCACGCTGGAGTCCGGCGGTATCCGCGAGCGTTTCCTTGTCGGGTACGATGGATGTCAATCTGCCGCTGAAACCCGAATCGAGCAGGCCACCATCGGGCGATATCCAGGCGGCCGGCGCAGCGCGTTCGCCTGGCGCGGCGACATGGATCTGTACGATACTGTCACGATGCAGTCGATCGCGGGGCTGGAAACCGCCCTGGGCCTTGCCGCCCGATACCGGTTCCCGCAAACGCTCTGCCTCTCCACCCGGCTATCGCTTGATGAGGCGGCCGCGCGGGAGTGGGCCGGGCACTATGGCGTTGACCGGGGCGCGTCCGAAATCCCTGACTTTGCGCAATGGTTGCGGGAGAACGTCGAGCTGCGTCTTACTGGCGGTTACCCGACCTCGTCCTCCAGGAAGTTCCTGATGGAATTGGGGAACCACGGGCATCTGCATTATGATACCGCCACCTCCGCGTCACCTGAAAACGGCTGGCGTTCGCACGCGCGAATGGGGGCGGGGCGTTACCCATGGCTGGGCCCTGACACCTCTTCCTTCGGCGAACAGCGGGACAATGTCCTTGAGGCGCGACGGTGGTGCGAAAGGGCCTGGGGCTTCGCGCCAAGATCCTGGGCCAAGCCGGGACGGTGCAATGACGGTGACACCGCGAGGGCCGTCGAGGCGGCAGGGTGCGAGGTGTTGAGTGGTTCCGATATCCGGGCCCGTGACAACGTCCTGTATCAGCCCCCTCCGCACCATCCGGGGGGCACGAGTGCGGTGGAATTGACGACGCGTTATCCCTGTGATCCCCAGCATGGATATCACCTGGCGATGCTGCTGTTCTGGCTGTCCCGCTCGCAGCGCCTGGGCGTGCCGATGGTCTATATGTGCCACCAGCATATGAGGCAGTTTGAAGGACAGGCCTGTGTGCGCATCACGGAGTATTTGCTCCGGACCGTGCTGGCGGATTTCCATGGAGACTTCAAGGTCGACACCCTTTTCGGTGTCGGGAAATACTGGCGCGAAGTCTTGAGCGTGAAGACGAGACGGATCAGTCTGACATTGACAGGGACCCGGCTTGTGGTGGAAAACCGGAGCGATGTGGATTTCGAGATGATACCGGTGGATCTGGTTCTCGCCGGCGGAGGACGTTCCACGGTGTTGGTTTCCGTCCAAAGCGGCGCCAGCCGAACCGTTGACCTGGCGCCACACCTGTCCGTTCATGAGGGAAATTAGCGATGCCGTTGGTTTGCACCATTGATGTTGAAGACTGGGCGCAGTCGACGCTGGATACGAATCTGCCGATCCTCGAGCATGCCGGCCGCAATATGGAGCACCTGCTCGATGTGCTGGCGGAGGAAAAGGCCAGGGCCACATGCTTCATCCTGGGGAAGTTCGCGGAAAAGTTTCCCGGCACCGTGAAACGGATTGCGGCGGAAGGGCATGAAGTCGCCTCGCACGGATATGGGCATGTGGATGTCTTCAGGCTTTCCCCGGCTGAATTCCGCGAGGATGTGCGACGTTCCAAGGCGCAACTTGAAGCCCTGACGGGAATGCCGGTGAAGGGTTATCGCGCGCCGGATTTCTCGATCGTGAAGGCGTCGCTCTGGGCGTTGGATATCCTGGCTGAGGAGGGTTTTGTCTATGATGCCAGTGTGAATCCGGCCGGGCTCGCCCGCTTCGGGGTGCCGGACTGGCCTGCGCAGCCGGTCCGCCTGTCGCTGGCTTCCGGACGCCGTCTGGTTGAAGTGCCGGTGGCGACGCTTCCCGTTCTCGGCCGGCGGCTTCCGGTGGCGGGCGGCGGCTATCACAGGCTCCTGCCCTGGTCGATGATCCGCTACGCCATCAACCAATTGGTTTCGCGCAACGAGGCCTTCGTCGCGTATTGCCATCCCTATGAATTCGATCCGGATGAGTTTTCGCGCCTGCCGTACCCGCTGCCTTTGAAAACGCGCCTACATCAGGGACTGGGCCGCGGCGGCTTCGAGGCGAAGTTCCGTAAAATGCTGCGGGGATTCAAACCTGTTCTGGCGCTCTCCCTGGCTGAAGGGACAAATTGGCCGTTATACACGCCCGCTTTTTGACATGACCCCCTTGCCAACTCAGAGGTTCCTTGTGAAGCGTCTATTTGACGTGTCAGCCGCCTTCGCGGGACTCATCCTGCTCGCTCCGGTCATGGCGCTGGTCGCGCTGGTCGTGCGCTTGACCTCGCCCGGGCCCGCCTTGTTCGTGCAAACCCGGATCGGACGGCATGGCCGCCCCTTCCGTTGTTTCAAGTTCCGGACCATGCGATCGGGGGGCGCTGAGCTGGGTACCATCACAACGGCCTCTGATTCGCGGATTACCCCGGCCGGAAGGGTCCTGAGAAATTGGAAGCTCGATGAACTCCCGCAGCTCTGGAACGTGTTCACCGGACTCATGGCGTTTTTCGGACCACGCCCCGATCTGCCGGGTTATGCCGACCAGCTTCAGGGCGATGACCGGCAAGTGCTTGATTTGCTGCCGGGAATCACCGGCCCTGCAACCCTGTTGTTCCGCGATGAGGAGAAACTGCTGGCATTGGCAAGCGATCCCAAAACCTTTAACGACCAGGTCATTTATCCCGAGAAACTCCGCATTAATCGCGAGTATTTGAGGACCGGCTCCTTCTGGCGCGACATCGGGTTCATTGTCGCCACGGTTCTTCCCGGGGTAACGAGGCGCACGGGCCTGGATCAATGCCTGGGATTGGATTACGAGAAGTTTTCCCAGCGCATGAAGGACTCCCTCGGCGCCTCTAACGAAGCCTTTTAATTTCTCCAAAAATCTACAGAATGCTCCTGACGTCCAGAAGAAGGCAAACCGCAGATGAACGCAGAAGACGCTGATAAGATGTAATTTTGAGATTAATATGTTCTTCCTGATTAAACATACCCTTGAATCGCTTTGCCAGCCGTTCACGCTCGGCATGCTGTTGCTGGTTGTCGGAACCCTGCTGCTCCTGGCCAGGAGACATGTGAAGGCGGGCACAGGGGTGATCTCCTGCGGACTGCTGGTGCTGCTCCTGTTCAGCTATCCGCTCGTGCCGGGCCTTCTGTACCAGTCCTTGGCTAGCCGCTACAAGCCTATCACCAGGGAGGCGCTGGGTGAGATGCCGGGACGTTCAGGCGGCGTGGTCTCGATCGCCGTGCTCAGTGGCGGGTTCTACACGAACGGGGTGTCCGACTTAGGGGCGCGATTGAATGAGGCATCCCTCGCCCGTTTTGCCGAGGCCGTCCGCCTTTACCGCCAGATTCCCAAGGCAAAAATACTGTTTTCTGTCAGCGCCATCAAAACGGACTTGGCTCAAAAAAGGCTCCTTGATCAACTTGCCGGCACCTTCGGGTTGCCTCGCGACGACCTGGGATCCGTGGCCGGCGCCACAACGACTCAGGACGAGGCGGGACTGTTCCGTGGACGACTCGGCACAACTCCATTTATCCTGGTGACTTCGGACTACCACATGCCCCGCGCCATGCTGTTGTTCAAGGGATCAGGTATGAATCCGGTTCCCGCCCCCGTCGGTCAGTGCGGGCAGGGCGATCCCGAGCCGCGCTTTAATCCGTCCGGTCTTTTCCCGTCTGACTCCAGTCTCTCCACCAGCCACACCGTGATTCATGAGTACCTCGGAATTATCTGGGCGTGGGTCGTTGGTCGTTAGTTGTTGATCGTTGATCGTTGATCGTAACCAGATAATTGTATATGTTTTATACCAATTGCCAACAACCCGCAACCAACGACCAACGACCAACAATGAACAACCACCGCCTATTCCTCTCTCCGCCCCACATGGGCGATACTGAACAACGGTTTGTCACGGAAGCCTTCGCTTCCAATTATATCGCGCCACTCGGGCCCATGGTGGATGCCTTTGAGAAGGAGTTTTCTGACTATACCGGAATTCCCCACTGCCTCGCCCTGTCCAGCGGTACGGCGGCCACGCATCTTGCACTCCGCCACCTTCTTCAGCTTGCAACCAACAACCAACGATCCACAACCAACAAACCACTGGTTCTGGCTTCGACATTGACGTTTATCGGGAGTGTGACGCCTGCCGTGTTCGAGGGTTGTGACATTACCTTCATTGACTGTGATCGCGACAGCTGGAACATGGATCCCGCCCTGTTGGAGGAAGAGCTTGCTGACTGCAGGAAAGCGGGGCGGCTCCCGGTGGCGGTCATCCCCACCGACCTGTACGGTCAATGTTGCAATCTCCCCCGGATCAAGGCCATCTGTGACCACTATCAGGTTCCCGTCATCTGTGACTCGGCTGAAGCCATGGGAGCAAGATATCAAAGGGAGGATAATCGTTGGTCGTTGGTCGTTGGTAGTGAGTCGAATAATAACAACCAACAATCAACAACCAACAACCAACAACCAACAACCAACGACCAACGACTCTCCCATGCCGGAAACGACGCCTGGGCTTCTGTTTATTCCTTCAACGGGAACAAGATCATCACCACCTCGGGCGGGGGGATGCTGGCCTCTCATGACAAGGCGCTGATCGATCATGCCCGCAAGTTGTCGCAACAGGCACGTGATCCGGCACCGTGGTACGAGCACACGGAAATCGGCTACAACTACCGGTTAAGCAATATCCTTGCTGCCATCGGCCGGGGACAGCTCCAGGTCCTGGATGAACGGGTTCGGCGGCGGCGGGAAATCTTTGAGCAATATCAAACCCGGCTAGCCCAAGCGCCGGGCATCTCCCTGATGCCGGAGGCCCCCTATAACCGGGCCAACCGTTGGCTGACAGTCATCCTGATAGATCCGGTCCAGTTCGGAACCGACACCCATGCCGTGAGGCAAGCCTTGGAGCGGGAAAACATTGAGGCCCGTCCAGTATGGAAACCCATGCACCTGCAGCCGGTTTTCAAAACCAGCAAAATCAGAGGTGGCAAGGTCAGTGAACACCTCTTTGAGCAAGGCCTCTGCCTGCCATCAGGCTCCGCGATGACCGATGCCGATGTGGATCGGGTGGTGAGAGTCGTTAGTCGTTAGTGGTCGGTTGTTGATCGTCAGTTGTTGGTTGTTGATGACTGATCGATAAATGATTATAATTAAAACAATAAACAACCCACGACCAACAACCAACTCCTTTCCATGCTCAATCAGCTTAAAAAACGAAATTTCTATCTATTGCTGTCGGCGGACATCGCCGTCTTCGCGGTTTCCCTGGTTCTTTCCTACTTCGTCCGCTACACCTTCGACATCCCTCTCGCTGAATTCCATCGTATTCTCGAAATCCTGCCATGGGTCATTGCGGTCAAGTGCCTCACCTTTATCGCCTTGAGCGTCTACCGGGGCATGTGGCGTTATACCAGCCTGCCGGATGCCATCAATCTGGCCAAGGCCTGTATTCTCGCTTCATTGATTATTATCACCGGCATCACGGTTTTCAACCGGTTCGACGGATATCCCCGTTCCGTGTTCCTGGCCGACAGTATCTTCACCCTCTTTTTCTGCGGGGGCATCCGGCTCGGCATTCGCTTTTACTATTCCGGGAAGCGCGCACGGTCTGGCAAGCCGGATGAAATGCCCCAGCACCGTATCCGGGTCATCCTGATCGGGGCAGGGG
>JBAXRC010000146.1:0-6109 GCA_037131415.1 bacterium
TCATTGCCCAACTTGGTGTTGCGCCCGGCCTGAACCTTGGTGCCACGCTTCCGGACAATGATGCTTCCCGCCTTCACGGTCTCACCGTCATAATTCTTGACGCCCAAACGCTGACCGGGGCTATTCCGCCCGTTAACTCGACTGCCGCCTGCTTTCGACATTTCTAAACTCCTGTTCAGCCAATACTGGTGACACGCACTGCGGTCAACGGCTGGCGATGACCAACCTTCCGGTTATAACCCTTGCGGCGCTTCTTCTTGAACGCCACCACCTTGGGACCCTTGGTCTGCTCCACAATCTCGGCGCTGACCTTGGCGCCCTTGAGGAAGGGAACGCCAATCTTAAGATCCTTACCGTCGGAAAGCGCCAGCACCGCATCAAACGTCACGGCACCGCCCGCTTCCCCTTCGAGAAGTTCAACTTTAAGGGTGTCACCAGGCTTGACCCGGTACTGCTTGCCACCCGTTCCGATTACTGCATACGCTTCCATAGTTCACGTCCTTACTGGAGACAGGACCCCGTTTTGGGGCTCCCCCACTCACAAAAAGGGCGTCAATCTATGATTCTCCCCCCATGATTGTCAATGCTTCTTTTGAACTCTCGACTTTGCCCATCGCTCCCGATATAGTGGAAAGCCATGAGTCACAGGAAATAGTCCAAAAACCTTATGAAAGTATTCATCACAGGAACGGCTGGCTTTATCGGGATGCACCTTGCGCACTCCCTCCTTGAGGATGGCCACACGGTCGTCGGACTGGATAATTTCAACGACTATTACTCCGTGCCGCTCAAACGCGACCGGCACGCCACTCTCGCCTCTCATCCCCGCTACACCGGCATTGAGGGCGACCTGTGCGACCAGGCCCTCATCACTCGCCTGTTCCGGGAACACGACTTCGACGTGGTCTGCAATCTGGCGGCGCAGGCCGGTGTCCGCTACTCGCTCACCAACCCGGGTGCCTACCAGAAATCCAACATCGAGGGATTCCTCAACATCCTCGAGGCCTGCCGCCATGCCAAAACTCCGAGACTGGTCTACGCCTCCAGCTCCAGAGTCTATGGCGGAAACACAAAACTGCCGTTCAACGAGAGTGATCCCGTGGACTGCCCGGTCAGCCTGTATGCCGCCACCAAGAAGGCCAATGAGCTCATGGCACACACTTACACCCACCTCTACGGGATGCAGACCATCGGCCTTCGCTTCTTCACCGTCTATGGCCCCTGGGGACGGCCCGACATGGCCCTGTGGATTTTCACCAAGACCCTTCTCGCCGGCAAGCCGATCCCCGTGTTCAATCACGGCCAGATGCGGCGCGACTTCACCTACGTTGACGACATTGTCGCCGGCATCAAGGCGTCGCTTTTCCGCCCCGGCCTGAATCCGTACGAGGTCCTGAATCTGGGCAACCACCAGTCCGAGTATCTGATGGACATGATCGGGACACTGGCCGCGAGTCTGGGGATCGAGCCGAAGATGGAACTCCTGCCGATCCAGCCGGGCGATGTCGAGGCCACCTATGCGGATATCACGCTCGCCGAGCAGAAGCTGGGCTTCCGGCCCACCACCTCGATCGCGCAGGGCATCCCGAAATTCGTGGCGTGGTACAAGGATTATCACCATAAATAAACCATGACGATTCCCGAACAACTGATCGCCAATGAACGGCTGTCCACTGCGGAGATCATCGCTGGGATCCACTCGCCTGCGGAAGCGCGGGCGGCCCTCGCCGAACTGGCGGACGCCTTGTCGCGACACCCCCATGCCCTGTTCCGGGCGCGCCTGCTCTGCCTGGCGGAAACCCTCGCAGAAAGCGCCGCCCTGCCGCGGACCTTCTGCCTGAAAACCCTGGGCCTGTCCACTCCCCCGGCGATGCGCCAGGCCGCCTTCACCGCGGTCGCAGACTCCGTCGCCCAGTCCGCCGCGATTCCTGTCCACCCGAAACCCGCCAGGATTCTTCACGACCAGGTGGTCTGGGTGACCACCCCGGTCCGCATGGATTTCGCGGGCGGCTGGTCCGACACGCCGCCCATCAGCACCGAACTGGGCGGCTGCGTGGTCAATGCCGCCATCACACTCAACGGCCAATATCCCATCCAGGTCATGGCCAAGCTCAACCAGGAGGGCGTCATCCGCCTATCCAGCATTGACCTGAGCGAGCGCATCACCCTGTCCACTACCGCTGAGCTGCTGGACCATGCCAATCCCCATCACTGGGCTGCCCTTCCAAAGGCCGCCCTGGTGCTTTCCGGGATCGGCCCCAGCGACCCGAAAATCCCGCTAGGGAAATGGCTGAAGGTGCTCGGCGGCGGCCTGGACCTGACGATTTTCTCGGCACTTCCGAAGGGCTCCGGCATGGGGGCTAGCTCAATCCTGGGCGCCGCCGTACTCGCCTGTTTGGGTCGGGTGCTCGGGGAACCCTTCTCCGCCGACCACCTGATTACGCTCACCAGTATCCTGGAGCAGCGCATGTGTACCGGTGGCGGCTGGCAGGACCAGGTCGGCGGCATCATCCCCGGGGTCAAGCTGATCCGCACCAAGCCCGGCCCCGACCAGACCCCCTCCCTGAGCTGGTCGGTCTTCAATCTCCGGCCCGGCGGAGCGCTCCGCGAGCGGACCCTACTGTACTTCACCGGCCAGAAACGCATGGCCCGGAACATCCTCCACAACGTCGTACACCGCTACCTGACTCGCGATCCCGGGCTCCTGAAAACCGTGGACGACCTCAAGGCCGCCGCGCTCGACATGAAGGCCTGCCTCGACGCCCAGGATGTGGACGGGTTCGCGCGAGGTATCGAACAGTACTGGACCCTGAAGAAACAAGTCGATCCCGGCGCCACCAATCCCCAAATCGAAGCGCTGCTGAAAAGCGTTGCGCGGTGGACCGAGGGCCGGTTGCTGCCCGGCGCGGGTGGGGGCGGCTTCATCCTGCTGGTCGCCCGGAATGCGGCGGCCGCCCGGAAAATCCAGGCCACCTTTTCGGCGAACCCGCCGAACGCGCTCGCCCGTTTCTTTGACTTTGAAGTGGATCAAACCGGGTTGAAAGTAACCGTCCTGTAAGGGAAAAATCATGAATTACGAGGAAAAACTCATCGGTAAACTGAACCGAAAATCCGCCGTGATCGGCGTGGTCGGGCTTGGCTATGTGGGATTGCCGCTGGTCATCCGCTTCATCGAGGAGGGGTTCAGGGTGCTGGGCATCGATATCGACGAGGCCAAGGTGAAAAAGCTGAACGCGGGAAAGAGCTACATCGAGCACATCCCTGCCCCCGTCATCAAAAAGTGCTGCAAGGCCGGGTTCAGGGCCACCGCCAACTTCGGCGAGGCCCGGAAGGCCGATGCGCTCATCATCTGTGTGCCCACCCCGCTCAACGAGCACCGCGAACCCGACATGAGCTATGTGATCGGGACAGTCGAGTCCCTCATGCCGAATATCCGAGCCGGCCAGATCATGTCGCTCGAGAGCACCACCTATCCCGGCACGACGGACGAGGAGCTTCTGCCCCGCATCCAGGCGCGCGGGTTTTCGGTCGGGAAGGATTATTTCCTGGTGTTCTCGCCTGAACGTGAGGATCCCGGGAACCAGAAGTTCAACACCCGCACCATCCCGAAAGTCTGCGGAGGCGACTCCGCCGCCTGCCAGGCAGTAGGAGTGGCGCTTTACAGCAAGGTGATCGACCGGGTTGTCCCCGTCAGCTCCACCCGCGTGGCGGAAATGACGAAGCTCCTGGAGAACATCCACCGCTCCGTCAACATCGGCCTGGTGAATGAAATGAAGATCGTAGCCGACCGCATGGGAATCGATATCCACGAGGTCATTGCCGCCGCCGCCACAAAGCCCTTTGGGTTTGTGCCCTACCAGCCCGGGCCCGGCCTGGGCGGTCACTGCATTCCGATCGACCCCTTTTACCTCACATGGAAGGCGCGCGAATACGGCGTGCACACCCGCTTCATCGAACTCGCAGGTGAGGTTAACAGCGGCATGCCCGAATGGGTCATCAACAAGCTGTCCGAGGCCCTCAATATCCGGCGTCGGTCCGTAAAGGGAAGCAAAATCCTGGTGCTTGGTATTGCCTACAAAAAGGATGTGGACGACCCGCGGGAATCCACCTCCATGGTCCTGATGGAAAAACTTCGCCGTCGCGGTGCCACCGTGGCCTATTCCGATCCCTACTTCCCCTCATTCCCCCGGATGCGGGAACATCATTTCGTCCTGAAGAGCGTGGCGCTGACCCCCCGGAATATCGCCGCATTCGATTGCATCCTGCTGGCCACGAACCACACCGCCTTCAATTACCGGTTGTTGAAAAAACATGCCAAACTGCTCGTGGATACAAGGGGCGTCTATCTCAAGTCCGCGAAGAACATCGTGAAGGCATAATCAGGTCACTGCAATGACCATGGCGGTCAGGATCCCGGTGATCAGGCCTGCGACAACGCCGGTCAGGACGGTGCGAACGCGGGGCGGCCTCGGGTGAAGATGGCGAAGGGTGAGGAATCCGATCGCCACGGCAGTCAGGAAGGCGGAGGGAATCGCTCCGGCCAGACCCGCCAGACCGCTCTGCAACAGGGCTCCCATGCCCGCCTTGATCGGGGCCATTTCGCTCCCGTCACAGTGAACATAGAACAGGCGGCCCATTCCGGTACCCGTCAGCATCCCTCCCATGATTCCGATCATGAAGGTGCACATGGTCAGCAAAAAATTGCGCCGGGCAATCCATCCCGTAAGAGCCCCCGCCACCGCACCTGCCATCATGGCGGAAAGAACTGTCAGTTGCGCCAACGGTATGCCTCGCGTGCTGGGGTCTACCATAGTAACCTGTCCTTCCCGGTTCTTCCGCCGCCCAATGCCCTTCGTGGCCTAAATTATGCGGGAACAGGACAGATAAAGTCAAGTTCACTGACCCGCTCCCCCGTTCGATAGGCCTTTCGAACGGGAGGGTTCAGAGTTCATCAGAAATCGGGGTTACCCGCCCGACTTGTCATGAGGCGTCTTTTTCACAGCACCGGCTCAGCCAGTCGGTGACGTTCGCCATCGTAAACGGCTTCTGGAACAGCTGGCCGCCCAGTTTCGTGATTCGCGCTAGATGGGATTCCTTCATGTGATAGCCGGTCATCAGGGCGAAATGCTTGCACTGGCATCCGCGCCGGTGCAGGGCATTCAGGAATTCAACCCCGTTCATTTCCGGCATACCGATATCCACTACAATAACATCGGGACACCGCGAATCGCCCATGGGGCACGGACAGCCCCCGTCCCCGCACATGAAGGGGCTCTTGTACGCGCTTTCGTACGTCTCTACAACATACCCCTTCCCCTTCAGAACCCTCGCCAAGCTTGATAGGAATTTAACATTATCATCTATCAGCACAACCTTCAGTGGCTGTGATATATTCTTTGCCATAAATACCTGCTTAATCTGGTTGCGTGATTCGGTCAATTTGAATGCTTGGCGCCCTCGCAATTACCGTCTCTATTCCATAGGGGAGGGGAGAAATAAGAGAGGGGTTACGCCTCACGGGTGATATCGGCACCGAGGGTACGGAGGCGCTCCTCGATGCACTCATAGCCGCGGTCAATGGTCTGGGCATTGTGGATCACGCTCTCGCCCTTGGCGCAGAGGGCGGCGATCAGGAGGGCCATGCCGGCGCGAATATCCGGACTCGCCATGCTGGTGCCGTGCAACCGGGAGGGTCCTGTCACCAGCACCCGGTGCGGATCGCACACGACGATCCCGGCGCCCATGCCGACCAGGTAGTCCACAAAATACATGCGGCTTTCAAACATCTTCTCGAAAAAGAGGACCGTCCCTCTGGCCTGGGTGGCCGCCACCAGCGACACGCTCATGAGGTCGGAAGGGAACATGGGCCAGGGCCCGTCCTCGATCTTGGGAATGGCGGCACCGAAATCCCTCACGATTCGCATCGATTTCCGGGCGGGCAGGATCAGCGACGACCCCTCCAGCTGGAGTCGTATCCCCATTTTCTGGAAAGTCTTGCTGACAATCAGCATCGGTTCCTGCTCGATTCCGGTCACTTTGAGTTCGCCGCCCGTGGCCGCCGCCGCCGCCACAAAGCTGCCGATCTCAATATAATCGGGCTGGACAGTAT
>JBAXRC010000147.1:0-6080 GCA_037131415.1 bacterium
CATTATAGGTGTGCGCGCCCAATTCTCAAAACTGTTTTTTTGGGGCACACCGCGCGGGGCGTCATGTGTTGGGCGAGTAGTGCTCCTTGTGGGCGACAATGCACTTCTTGGGACACACCTCAATGCAGTAGCCACAGATGATGCAGGAGTAGGGATTGAGGGTCCACGACTTGGGTTCGCGGGTGACCTTCAGGGAATTCGCGGGACACCGCTTCTCGCAGGCACCGCAGAAGGTGCACTTGTCAATCTCGATGTCAATCCGGCCGCGGGTCCCCTCCGGCAATTCGCGCTTCTCAAACGGATAGCGGAGCGTTTCGGGGCGGCTGAACAGTTTGCGGAAAATGCTGTTTGTCAGGTTAACCATGGTTTATCGCTCCGTACAGCTGATGCAGGGATCAATGCAAATGGCAATCACAGGAACATCCGCCAGTTCACAGCCCGTGAGCTGGTGCAGCAGCGCGGGCAGGTTGGCGAAGGTGGGCGTCCGGACGCGGAACCGCTCGAGGTTCCGCGTGCCGTTGCCGCGGATATAGAAATTCAGCTCACCGCGCGGCTGCTCGATGCGCGCCAGCACCTCGTCGGCGGGCGGCGTGCCCTTCACGGGAACTGCGATGGGGCCCTGCGGCATCCGCTGGATAGCCTTGCGAACCAGCTCCAGCGAAGTGTAGAGCTCCTTGACGCGAACCGTGGTGCGGGCATAGCAGTCGCCCGCCTCCTCGGTGACCATCTTGAAGTCCAGATCGCCGTAAGCGGCATAACCCCGCTCGCGCAGATCCATCCGCAGGCCGCTCGCGCGGGCCACCGGCCCAACGGCTCCCAGCTCATGGGCCTTGTCCTTCGGCAGGACGCCCACGCCGATGAGGCGCTGCTTGACGCTGTAGTCCTTGAGCAGGGAATCGCAGAGCTCGGGAAGCTGCTTCTCGACGGACTCCAGCTGGCGGAGCACATAGTCGGCCAGCTCGGGCGTGATATCGCGCTTCACGCCGCCGATGGCGCATACCCCGAGGATGACACGGTTCCCGGTGGTCTTCTCCATGATGTCGAGGATCTGCTCGCGGACCTTCCAGAGACGCATGAAAAGGTTCTCGAACCCGAAGGCATCGGCCAAAAGACCGAGGATCAGGAGATGGCTGTGGATGCGATGGGTTTCCGCCCAGATGACGCGCAGGTACTTCGCCCGGTCCGGCACCGTGACCTTCATCAGCTCCTCGATGCCCTGGCAGTAGTTCTGGGAATGGATGAAGCTGCAGATGCCGCAGATCCGCTCCGCCAGATACACGTCCTGGATGTAGTCCTTCTTCTCGGCGATCTTCTCCAGGCCGCGGTGGATATAGCCGACGGCGGGAAGGGCCTGGATGATCTTCTCGTTCTCCATCACCAGGTGGAGCTGGATGGGCTCCGGGAGGACCGGGTGCTGGGGACCGAAGGGGATGGTACTGCGACGATTCATGACTTCACCGTTCCTTCCGCGGCGGCGGGGGTTTTCACCTGCACCTGGATGCCGATCCCGGGGATCGACTTGTTCAGCGGGGCCTTGGGCGCGCCCTCAGCCAGCATGAAGTGGCCCTGGAAATCAATGAGCATGCCGTTGACCGTCACGCCCAGGAGATCCTTCATCTCGTTCTCCACCAGCAGCGCGGCAAAGTAAATGCCTGAAATGCTGGGGAGCGGCTCCCCCTTGCGCACCTTCACGCGCAGATGCTTCAGCGCGTAGTTCTTGTCGAAATGATAAAGCACGTCATGCACCTCGCCCTCGTCGCAGCAGGTCATGGTGACGAACCGGTAGCCGTCCTGCTTCAATAGCCACACCTCGGCGGCAATCTGATCCAGGGTAATCACTGAGACGTTCTCAAGCATGGGGGGCGCCTTTCTCCTGCGCCGCAGCGGCGGCGGGGCTGGGGGTGCGGGTCAATACATTCTTCTGCGCCAGCGGGGTCTCCCCGCTGTGCTTAGCCTCAAGGACCTGTGCGGCCTTCAGGATACCATCGATCATCGCCTCCGGGCGGGCGGGACAGCCGGGCACGAAGACATCGACCGGCAGCACCTTGTCGATGCCGCCCAGGACATTGTAGCCGTCCGCGAAGATCCCGCCCGTGGAAGAGCACACGCCCATCGCCACCACCACCTTGGGGTCGGGCATCTGGTCGTAGACGTTCTTCAGGACGCGGGCATTGCGGTGATTGACGGAGCCGGTCACCACGAGAACATCCGCGTGCTTCGGATTGCCCACGTGGAGGATCCCGAAGCGCTCAAGGTCGTACAGCGGGGTCAGGCACGCCAGGAATTCGATGTCGCACCCGTTGCAACTGTTGCAATTGAAGTGCACCACCCATGGCGACTTGTTGAATTTAGGAACGGCGGTCATGTGCAGCCTTTCTTACTTGGAAGCCCAGTAGAGCCAGAGAACATTGGTTGCGGCCAGGATCAGGGCGCTGGTCCACATGAACTTGAAGGTCCAGGTGGTTGTCAGGCGGGCGAACGCGTTGTCCACCACGGTCATCAGGAAGAAACTGAAGCTCGCCAGGATGGCACCCACCCAGAAGGGCGTCGACCAGAACAGGATGATGAAGAAGAACAGCAGCGCCAGCTCGTAGAAGTGCGCCAGCTCCAGGATGGCCAGGTAGGGCCCCGAGTACTCAATGGTGATCCCCTTGACGATCTCCTGGTGCGCGTGGTGCGAGGTGGCGATGTCGAACGGCGACTTCTGCATCTTGATGGCGAGCACCACCAGGAAGGCGATGAACAGGAGCGGCAACGCCAGCAGCATGGGCTTCGCGGAAGTCATCGGCGCGGACAGCATGAAGCTGTGCCCGTTGGCCAGATAGAAGCCGCACATCAGCAGAATGAGGATGGGCTCATAGGCCACCATCAGCATGATCTCACGCATGCTGCCAATGCGGCTGTAGGGCGACCGCACGCACATTCCGCCCAGCACCAGCGACAGCGTGGAGAAGGCGAAGACGAACAGGAACATCAGGCTGTCCTGCCCGAACACCAGGAGCAGCATCGCCAGGATCATGAACGCCAGATGCAGGTGGGCGTAGATGATCTGCGACCGGTTGATCAGGAGCGGGTCCTTGCGGAGCAGCTTGATCGTGTCATAAACCGGCTGCAGCAGCGGGGGGCCGATCCGGCCCTGGGCCCGGGCGGTGATCCGCCGGTCAATCCCGGACAACAGGGCACCGAACAGCGGCGCGACCAGGATCAGCAACACAACCATCAACGGGGAGAGAGGTATACTCATGTGATCAGTACTCCAAACAGGCTGAGGATAATCAGCAACGCCAGGAGATTGCCCCAGGCGGTAATTCTCGATTCACCAAAGATCTCGGGATAATAGCTGCTCAGCCGCGTCGTGACGGGGGCATCGGCAATGCTCCGGAAGGAATAGGAATTCTCGTCGGACTCCACGTTCTCGCCGCACAGATAGGGCAGACGCAGGCGCGAGGGCTTGAACAACGGGGTGCCGGCAACCAGGGCAAACACAATGGTCGCAATCACCACCAGCATCGGCCAGCCCAGGTAGGCGGTGACGTTGTCCAGAACCGAAATATTTTCCGTGCTCAGGACGACGGCCCCGAGGTGCTGGAAGACTTCCTGGTACATCGGCTTGATGACCAGCGTGTAAATCGGCATGGCGAAAAGCGAGGCGATGACCACGCCCGCCATGATGACCGTGAGCACGGTCCGCATCCAGGGACTGATGGACTCGATCGTGTATTTCGGGTGGTAGGATGAGGTGGTGATCCGGCCCAGCCACTTCGCCCAGAAGAAAATGGTCAGCGCGCTGCCCAGGACCAGCAGGATCAGGACGATGGGTGTGGTGCCTACTGCGGACTCGATCGCCATCCACTTCCCGATCAGCATGCCGCAGGGGGGCATGATCATGGAGATCATCCCGACGATGGCGATGTTGGTGGTCAGGGGCATCTTGAACAGGAGACCGCTCATGTCCTCAATATCCCGGCTGCCAATGGTCTGCTCAATGGTTCCAACGCAAAGGAAGAGGAGCGCCTTGGAAATGGCATGGAAGATCAGGATTGTAACACCGGCGGCAAAGGCCAGGGGGGTGCCGATGCCGGCGCAACAGACGATCAGCCCCAGATTGGCAATGGTGGAGTAGGCCAGCACCTTCTTGCCATTGCTCTGCCCGATGGCCAGCGCGCTGGTCACAGCAAAGGTGAACGCCCCGGCCGTGGCCACCACGATGCCAAGGGAGGTGTCGTGCAGCGACGGCGAAAGACGGAGAATCAGGTAGGAGCCCGCCTTCACCATGGTGCTGGAATGCAGCAGCGCGGAGACCGGGGTCGGGGCGACCATGGCGCCCAGCAGCCAGCTCTGGAAAGGCATCTGCGCGGACTTGGTCATGGTGGCCAGGACCAGCAGGGCGACGGGCAGCAGGACAACCGGCCCCTTGGCCAGGACCTCGGAGAGGTTCTCGGACCCGAGATTGTGCGCGCAAAGGAAAAGCGCCGTGGACATCGCCAGCCCGCCGAAGACATTGATGGTGATCGCCCGGCGCGCGCTGGCTTTCGCCTCGGCCGTGCCGTCATGCCCGATCAGGAAGAAGGAGCACAGGGTCGTGCCTCCCCAGAAGATGGCCAGCCACTTCATGTTGTCCACCAAAACCAGCCCGTTCATCAACCCGAGGAACGCGACCAGGATGAAGAAAAACCAGTTGGTCGACGAGGCGGTAACCGGGGCGTGGTGCTCGTGGTTTTTCATGTAGCCGACCGCATACAGGGCGATCAGGCTGCCAATCACGGACACAATCAACACCATCACCATGGCCAGCTTGTCCACGACCAGCAGGGTGTCGGGCGTGCTCTCCTGGTGGGGCGCCATGAACCCGGCAATGCAAAGGCCCAGTTGAACCAGGGCCATGAGGCGGACCGGCCAGCTCTTGATGAAGAATCCGATGGCCAGGACGGTGAGCACCATGACGGGCTCCAAAACGTTCGCCAGCGACGTCACCACAGGAGGAAGCGCCACGGTGACCCCATCGTTGAAGAAAGGAAGAGCAACCCCGGCGCCGATGGTGACCAGGCTGCCGAGGACAACCAGGGCGGAGCGAGCCGACCCCTTGACTCCCGTGAACATCAATAAGCCGAACAGGATGGGTCCCAGCACCAGTAATGCGATCAACGCTTCTTGAATCTGCATAGTTGTCTCACTTCTCCTTAATCAGGACAGAATATTCCCGTTGACCAGAACTCATTAGGACAAACAGGAACCGAGCATCGCTGTTAATATCGTTAAATAATTAACGAACAAAGCGAATATTTATATTCCTCGAGGAAGAGAATGTCTACAAAAAATAGGGTGATTAACGAATTGTCAGAAACCACCCTGAAATTAGGGTTTTATCGTTAATTTTTAACAGATTAATTCCGATACAGGGCCAGACGTGTAGTCTTTGAGGTTCTCGAGATACTCGATCCAGCTTTCCATGCCTGCGCCAGTCTTGGCGCTGAGCTCAAACACCTGCGCATCCGGCCGGATCGCGTGCAGGTATTGCCTGCATTTCGCGAGGTCCCAGTCCAGGTACGGAACCAGATCGATCTTGGTCAGCACCACCACGGGCGCCATGCTGAACAGGGTTGGATACTTGATGGGCTTGTCCTCGCCTTCAGTCGTGGACAACAGCGCCACCTTGAAGTGCTCGCCGAGATCAAACGCGGCCGGGCAGACCAGGTTTCCAATATTCTCGATGAACAGCAGCTTTACCCCGTTGCCCGCCACTTCAGGCAGGAGCGCCCCGACGCGGGCGGCATCCAGATGACAGGAATTGATCGTCTCGATCTGCCGCACCTCGGCCCCCTTCCCCATGAGCCGCCGCGCATCATTGTCGGTGCACTGGTCGCCCGTGATCACTGCGCAGGGAACCCGGCCGCGCAACCGCTCCAGGGTTCTCTCCAGCAGGTAGGTCTTCCCGGTCCCCGGCGAGGAAATCAGGTTGATGGCCGTTACTCCGTGCCGGGTCAACCACTGCCGGTTGGCCTCGGCATGGGCATCGTTATCGGCCAGGATTTTCTGTTCCAGCTCGATGGTCTTGCGCTCGACATGGGAATGATGGGAAT
>JBAXRC010000148.1:0-6079 GCA_037131415.1 bacterium
CCCTGCAGGCGAATGCCGCACGCTTCCCTGAAGCCGCGGAACTGTACCGGCGCATGGAACGGCGCGCAACACCCCTCGCGTTGAACCCCTGGGCTAGAGCCATCGTGGTCTGTGTCCGCCGCTACGGGAAATACGCCATCCCGGAAACCCTGGCCCACCATATTGGACGAAACTATCTCTGCGACCGGCGCATCAAGGATTGTCCCGACAACACACTCCCACGCCTCATGAAAGCGGGGCTTACCGGACTCGGGATGCGGGTTCGGACAGGTGGGGTTCCTTCCCGGGAGGCCGCCGTGAGGGCTGGCGTCGTCCGGATCGGGCGGAATGGATTCGCCTATGCCGAGGGGTGCGGCTCGTGGATCAATATCGAGGCCTGGATGGTGGACGCGGAACTGGAGCCGAACACCCCGGCTCCGCCCGCCCCCTGCCCCGAAGGTTGCCGCGCCTGTCTGGATGCCTGCCCGACGCAAGCCCTCGTGGACCCGTTTTTCCATAATATGAAACGGTGCGTCGCCTATCTGACCTATGAGGCCCCGACTCCGGTTTCCGGTGAATTATGGGACAAGATGGGCCCCTGGATTTACGGATGCGATGACTGCCAGAATTGCTGCCCGATGAACGCAGGACAATGGGAACGGCGCGCACCCACCCCCTGGCTGGATGGCGTGGCAGAGCAGTTGACCCCGGAATCTCTGGCGTCAATGGACCAGGAGACCTACACCAATGTGGTCTATCCCCTGTTCGGGTACATCCCGCCGGACGGGCTGGCACGATGGCACGCCAATGCAAAGCGGGCATTAGGCCGTGGTGGGCGCTCAGATGGCGATCTTGTGCGCCCGGCTGGCTGATTCCACGGTATTGTAGAGCAGCATCGTAATGGTCATCGGTCCGACGCCGCCCGGTACGGGTGTGATCATGCTGGCCTTGGCTTTACAGGCCTCGAAATCAACATCCCCCACAAGTCGGAACCCCGCTTTCTTGGTGGCGTCCTCAATGCGGTTGACCCCGACATCAATCACCACCGCGCCTTCGCGAATCATGTCCGCCGTCACCGTATTCGGCCGGCCCGCCGCGGCAATCACGATATCGGCCTGACGGGTAAAATGCCCGATGTCCCTGGTCTTGGTGTGACACACCGTCACCGTGGCATTGGCCATCTCCCCCTTGGCCATAAGCATATTGGCCAGAGGCTTTCCCACGATATTGCTTCGACCCACGATCACGGCATGGGCGCCCTCGATCTGGACCCCGCTACGGGCCATCATCTGGAGGACTCCGTGTGGCGTACAGGGCATGAACGCCTTCTCGCCCACCACCATGCGCCCGACATTGGTCGGATGAAAGCCATCGACATCCTTATCCGGATCAATCGCCACCAGGACCTCGCTCTCGTTGAGATGCTTGGGCAAAGGAAGCTGCACAAGGATCCCGTTGATCCGGGGATCCGCGTTCAGCTTCGCAATCAGGTCCAGCAATTCCGCCTGGGTTGCCGTGGCAGGCAGGCGGTTATCGCTGGAGTAGATACCAATCTCATGGCAGGCCTTTTCCTTGGCCGTCACATATGACTTGGAGGCAGGGTCCTCGCCGACCAGGATGACCCCCAGCCCGGGCACAACCCCCTTGGTCTTCAGGTGCTTGATTTTCTCGGCCAATTCGCCGCGAATCTGCTGGGCGATCTCTTTTCCATCAATGATTTTTGCGCTCATGTCTTATTCCCTGTGAACATTCCTAGAACAATCCCTTGACCCGCCCCGTCTCAACATCAATATCAATATTATTGAAAGCCGGCTCCGATGCGGTACCCGGCATGAGCTTGATATCCCCCGCCACCGGCACCACAAATCCGGCTCCCCGGTACACAAGAATGTCACGGATGGGAAGCGTCCACCCTTTCGGACGGCCCTTCTTGTCAGGCTCGTGGGAAAGGCTAAGATGCGTCTTCACCATGCAGGTTCCCATCTTCGCGGTCTCCGGATCGGCCTCGAAGGCCTTGGCCTTCTCCAGGGCGACATCGCTGAACGTCACGCCGTCGGCTCCGTAGATTTCCTTGGCAATCAACTCAATGCGCTGGCGATGAGGCATGCTGAGGTCATACAGGAATTTGAAGTCATGCTTCTCGTCCGCCGCCGCGATCACAACCTCGGACAATTCGCGCGCGCCCTCGCCGCCCTTGAGCCAGTGCTGGGACAGCGCCACATAGGCCCCGTGCGCCTCGGCCAACTTGCGGACCAGCGCCACCTCGGCCGGAGTGTCGGTGTAAAAGCTGTTGATGCACACCACGGGACGCACTCCCGATTTTTTCACGATTTCGATGTGGGCAACCAGGTTCTCGCAACCCTTCTCCAGAAGGCCGAGATTCTCCCGGGTGTAGGCATCATCCAGTTTCGCGCCCGGCTTCACCGCTGGGCCACCGCCATGCATCTTGAGGGCGCGGATCGTCGCCACCACCACCACCGCGCTGGGCTTGAGCCCCGCGAAACGGCACTTCAGGTTCCAGAATTTCTCAAACCCGATATCCGCCGCGAACCCGCTTTCGGTGACGTGATAGTCGGACAGGCGCGTGCCAATTTCGTCGGCAATGATCGAGCTCTGGCCAATCGCGATGTTGGCGAAGGGACCCGCATGCACGAAGATCGGCTGGCCTTCCACGGTCTGGACCAGAGTCGGGTTGATGGCATCCACCATCCAGGCGGCCATGGCGCCGTCCACCTTGAGGTCCGCCGTTGTGACTTCCTTGCCGTTGACATCATAGGCAAGGACCATTTTCGCCAGGCGCTGGCGAAGATCCTTGAGATCCTTCGACACGGCCAGGATCGCCATCACTTCGCTTCCGACAGAGATCTGGAAGCCTGAATCCATCTCAAATCCGTCCATCTTGCCACCCCGGCCGATGGTGATATTGCGGAGCGCCTGGGCGCAGAAGTCGATGCACCACTTGATCGTCACCCGCTGGGGATCGATGTTCAGGCGACGGATCCCTGTCCTGGCCAACCGGGCATCGTCATAATTGGCCTCGTGCTGCATCCGCGAGGTCAACGCAACCATGGCCAGGTTATGGGCATTGGTGATCGAGTCAATGTCCCCGGTCATGCGGATGGAGAACGGCGCAAGGGGAATACACTGGGAAATCCCTCCGCCTGCCGCGGATCCCTTGATGTTGAAAGTCGGTCCCCCGCTAGGCTGGCGAATGGCTCCGCTGACGCGTTTTCCGAGGACCGCCAACCCCTCAACGAGTCCGATGGTCGTGGTGGTCTTCCCTTCTCCGAGCGGCGTGGGGGTAATAGCGGTAACATCAATATATTTTCCGGTAGGCAGGGCGCGGATACGTTCCATGACCAGGCGCTGATCCACCTTGGCCAGTTGCCGCCCCATGGGAATAACCTCAGTCTCGCGAAGTCCCAATTCTGCGGCAAGCTGCATCACCGGCTTCATGAAAGGTTCAGCGGCCTCGGCAATCTGCCAGTCTTTCATCTTCGTCGGATCCAAAACAGGTCGTTTCATGATCATCCCTCTCTATGACTTTCTCTATTCACATCACTCCCCGCCCAGTTTCCCCTCGCGATGAGCGGAGATGAACTCCACACCGAACATATCTTCACCCGTCAGGAGCGCCTTAGCCAGTTTGAAAGGCTCCGAGGTCGTATCCACCGCCGCCAGGATTTTTCGGTTCATTTGAAGGGGATCCAGGATACCGCTGTCACCGCCAGCCTCGACCACCATCCAGGTAAACACCTGGTTGATCAGCTTGCGGGCAGGCATGCCGAAGGAAACGTTGCTGAGCCCGCCTGTGATGTGGATCGCCGGACCATGAGCCTTGCGGATCGCCGCCACGGCATCAATAAAGGACTGGGCATTGTTGGAATCAGTGGCCACCGGGAACACCAGCGGGTCGACATAGATGTCGCCGCCCTTGATCCCCACCGCCGCGAGCAGGGGCATCAGGCGGTTAATATTGGCCAGACGCTGCTCGGTATCACAGGGCAGATCCTTCTCGCCCGCCGCCGAGGCAATCACCACCGCCTTGAATTCCGCAGCCACGGGAATGGATTCCTGGCGCTCCAGCGACACGGAATTCACCATGGGACGGGCACGCTTCTGGTCACAGGCTTCCAGTCCGGCGCGCAGAATGGCGGGATTCGAGGAGTCAATGCTGAGCGGCAGCTTGCTCGTCGCCTGAACCACTCCGGCCACCCACTGGATCGCGCGGCATCTTTCGGCGATGTCGGTGCTGAACTCATCCACATTCACATCCAGGAACGAGGCATCGGCCTCCTCCTGGCGCGCGGCCAGGTATTGGAGATAGTTCACCGCCGCCGCCTTGCCGGCCGCATCACCATAAAGCCCCTGCCACACCGCCACGGCGCAGTGCTTGACCTTGCCGGCCGCCCAGTCGGCGGTTTCAAGAAAACGGGCCGGAATCGGAAGGGTGCGAACCTCCCCCTTTCCGCCATACACGATGGCGAACTGGCCATCGCCCTGCGGTTTCACAAAAGCCCCGCCAACCTTATAGACGCGGGTACAATGGATATTTTCGCCAACCACGATCAGTGTCTTCATCAGATGCTCCTGTTGTTCTTGCACAGTTCGTCGCGAATGCTATTAAAACTGGCCTCATCCTCCACGTTTAATAAATTTGATATTGCACAATCAAGTCTCATTATTGGATAATCCGGCATCATGAAAACAGATACCATTGGCGCCAAAATCGCCATGCTACTGAAGGAGATCGCCAAAATCTCCGGGCAAGGCAGTATCTTTCAAGGTCTGTATGAGCAACAGGTCATTATCTCGCCAAGGGTTTGCGCCTTCTGCCGTCATGCGCTTGCGCATCCCATCGCCGCCTCCCTCTGCCGGGTGGCCTGCCGGAACGCGACTGTCCACGCCACGGCGTCTGGAGAACCCTATTTCTACCGGTGCTGGGCCAATCTGATGTATGTGACCATCCCCGTGGCCCCCCACAATAAATGCTGCGGCGGCATGGAGCTTGGCGGGTTTTGCATCGCCGGGGAGCAAAATGATATCCGTAATGCCGTCACACAACTGGCAAGCACCTGGCGCCATGGCGATCCCGCTGCCTTCCTCGCCCTGATTCCCTCCATTCAACGGATATCCCCCAGTGCCCTGCGTGGTCTTGGTTCGCTGGCAATGGAAACCTCATTTTCGAATGGCATTAATTCCAGCGAGTTCTTCCGGAAACAAAATGAGCGTTATGTGCAGCAGCGGCGCATCGCCGAGGCTTTTGCCGACATCCGCCAGCAGGAGGTCTCCCCCCCGGACATCCTGGGCGACACCTATCAGCTGGTATCCTTCCTCAACCAGCACGACAAGGTCGGAGCCATGGCCTTTGTTTCAAAGTATTTGGCCAAGCTCCTCATGGCAAGCAACTGGGATCAGACCAAGCTCAAGGCTCATGTCCGCGTCCTGCTGGCCGTCATGACCAGCCAGGATATTCTCGGCGGAACTCCCTGGGCCGTAGCCACAAGCCGCGAACTTCAGCAAATGCTGCGGCTGGAGAACGCCACGAGCACCGAGGAATGTTGCCACGAAGTGGCCGACTGGATTCAGCAGTACTTTGAAGGACGAACCTCCTCCGTAACGGATGGACGGAGCCTGGGCGAACGCGTCACCAGCTGGTTGCTGTCTCATTACCAGGAGCGAATCACGCTGTCCACCGCCTCACGAGCCGTCGGGGTCAGTTCATCGACCCTCGTTCATCGCCTGCCGCGCGAAACGGGCAAGACCTTCAAGCAACTGCTTTCGGAAATCCGCCTCTCCGAGGTAAAGAAACTCCTGGCCACCTCCGCCCTCGAGCTCAGCGCCATCAGCGAGACCTGCGGATTCTTCGACCAGTGCCATTTCACGAGGGAATTCAAACGCGCCATCAACCTTACCCCGGGGCAGTTCCGGAAACTGCTTCATATTTCCGACGAGGCGCTCAAGAAACCCAACACCCAGAACTTGGATGAAGCCTCGATTATCAGGAAAGCCCGCCAATCCCCGCGGCGCACCGCCTGATCAATTCTTGGTGTGGGACTGCTCCCATTGCTTGATCTGGTCGCGGAGCTTGGCGGCTTCC
>JBAXRC010000149.1:0-6027 GCA_037131415.1 bacterium
CTTGGCCAATGATCCCGACGCGGGACTGGCGCCGGGCTGTGCCCCCCGGCCGGATGGAATGACGGCCGGCGCTCATGGTCCCCGCGACGCTGAGGAAACCGGGGAGACCCTTCAGCTCCCTGCGACGCCATCATCTGACGCTCCTCGATTTCAAGCGTTCGCTTTCGGCGCACATATTCACCCGCGAATTGCTCGGTGGACCGCCCGGCCTCCACGTCCAGCGCCATCCCCGCATCACAACGGGTACGCCGCATCACCCCCAGAACACGATCCACAACCGCTTCGTACTCGCCAAGCGGGCGGGTCCGAACCTTGGAGGAAAAGTCATCATCGCCGGTTTTTTTCTCCGCACCCAGGATGGCGTCAAGGATGCGCACGACTACCCTGATGTCCCAGCCCTGCCCTTTTCTGTTTTCCAGCAACTCCTCCGCCAGGAAATGAGCGGCATACGGCATCGTATTGCGCAATTCATCAAGGGTCTTCCGTCGGTCGAGAATGGCGGGCTGCAACTCCTTGCAACGCCCTACCCGATCCAGCAACCTCGCTTCTTTCAAGCTGATCAAGCGTTCCGCAATGGCCAGGGCAATCCAGGGCGAAACATTGAGCTGCCTGCTCAGCACAACAGCCCGCTGCGCCACCGCCTTGGTATCGCCGCGGTTGGCCGCCACTTCCAAAAGGGACTGAACCCACCGCTCGGGATTATTGTCCTTTTTCTTTTTAAAAACCGTGTTCACACTCATGGGACCTATCCTGCTGATGCAATGCCCGCGTGTCCAGACTGAAATCGCTGAAATCACTTGATTCTCACCACACCAAAACCCATACTGATGCGACAACACTTCAACGAATAACGGAGATTTGTCCCATGAGCTTGAATGCCTTTGTGCAGTCCTTTATGGAAAAGTTCCCCCAGGAGGGGCTGACGTTCGACGATGTCTCCCTGATCACCCAGTATGCCGACTTTCTCCCGGAGGAAGCCGACATCAAAAGCCGCCTGACCCGCAACATCACCCTCAACATCCCCTTCGTCAGTGCCGCCATGGACACCGTGACTGAAAGTCCCATGGCCATCGGCATGGCCCTGCTCGGCGGCATGGGCATCATCCACAAGAACCTTTCGCCCAAACGGCAGGCTGACCATGTTGCCCGGGTGAAGCACTACCTCAACGGCCTGATCCGCGCCCCCATCGCGTTCCGCAACACCGACACCCTCGAAACCGTCCACAAGACAAAGCAGCAGAAAGGATTCACCTTCAGCGGCTTTCCGATCCTGGATGAGAACGACCGCGTGGTCGGCATTCTGACCGCCGCCGATATCAAGTTCGCGAGTGACAACAAGATACGTGTTGTTGACGTGATGACCGCCAACGTGATTTGCGCCCCTGCAGAGACCACCCTTCAGGAGGCTTACACCTTGATGAAGAAGCACCGTATCGGCAAGCTACCCCTCGTGGACCAGGCGGGCAAGCTCGCCGGGCTTTACAGTTTTTGTGATGTCCGCACGCTCATCGAGAATGTAGAGCCCCTGTACAACCGGGATGCCCGCTACCGCCTGCGCGTTGGCGCCGCCATTGGCCCGAACGACCAGGACCGGGTCGCTGTCCTTGCCCGCGAGGATGTGGATGTGGTCGTCGTGGACACGGCGCACGGACACAGCCGCGGCGTGATTGAAATGGTGAAGTGGGTCAAGAAGCATCACCCTGAAATTGACGTGATTGCAGGTAATATTGCCACCGGGGAGGCGGCCCTCGCCCTGAGGGATGCGGGAGCCGACGGCGTCAAGGTGGGTATTGGGCCGGGTTCCATCTGCACCACGCGGGTCGTGGCCGGTGTCGGCATCCCCCAGGTTAGCGCCATCTATGAATGCGCCAAGGCTCTTGCGGGATCGATCCCCATCATCGCCGATGGCGGCATCCGGCATTCCGGGGATGTTCCAAAAGCCATTGTGGCGGGCGCCAATACGATCATGGCGGGCTCGCTCTTCGCTGGAACCGATGAGAGCCCGGGCGAAAAAATCATCCATCAGGGACGCCAGTACGTTGTGTATCGCGGAATGGGAAGCCTTTCCGCCATGCGCGAGGGTGCCGCCAGCCGTGAACGTTACGGGCAGGGCAACATCCGTGAAGAGGAACTGGTTCCCCAGGGCATCGAAGGCATCATCCCCTACACGGGATCGGTCCGCAAGGTCATGGTCCAGTTCTGCGGCGGCATACGGGCATCCATGGGGTACTGCGGCTGCCGGTCTATTGATGAGCTTCAACAGCGAGGCAGGTTCATCCGGGTCTCCCAGGCGGGCGTGACGGAGGCCCATCCCCATGACGTCAAGATCATGAAGGAAGCCCCGAACTATCGTTCCTGAGGCTTTGCCCCATGAGTCCTAAAGTGTATAGCCTCGCTATTGACCGGGAACGTTGCAAGGGGTGCGAACTGTGCGTCGACTTTTGCCCCCGTACCGTTCTCGCCTTGTCCCCGAAACTCAACTCCCGTGGCCAGCATTATGCGTTTGTCACCGCCCCTGCTAATTGCATCGGATGCGCCCAGTGCTCCGACATATGTCCCGATGCCGCCATCGAGATAGACGAAGGGGTGCCCTCCCATGCGTAAACGCGTCCTCATGAACGGTAACGATGCCATCGGCGAAGGCGCCATCCGGGCCGGGTGCGACGCCTACTTTGGATACCCCATTACCCCCCAGAACGAATTGACCTCCTACATGGCCAACCATATGCAGGCGCACGGGCGGGTGTTCATCCAGGCGGAAAGTGAAGTGGCGGCCGTCAACATGGTGTTCGGTGCCGCGGTGACGGGCCGGCGCGCCATGACAAGCTCCTCATCCCCCGGCATCAGCCTGAAACAGGAAGGCCTTTCCTATCTGGCTGCCGCCGAATTGCCGTCCGTAATTGTCAATGTTCAGCGGGGCGGTCCCGGACTCGGGAATATCGCCCCCTCGCAGTCCGACTACTTCCAGGCCACCAAGGGCGGCGGGCATGGCGATTACCACCTGATCGTTCTGGCGCCTTACACCGTCCAGGAAATGCATGATTTCACCATCAACGCGTTCGCTCTTGCAGACCGCTATCGAAACCCCGTCATGCTACTTACCGACGGCCGCCTGGGCCAGATGATGGAACCGCTCACGCTTTATGCGGGACTCCCGCATAAAATTCCCCCGAAACCCTGGGCGCTGACGGGAGCCAGAGGACGGAAACCCAATCACATCCGCTCCTTGCTTCTGGAGGAAGGCGCCCTTGAACAACGGAACCTTCATCTGCAGGCCAAATACAAGACGATCATGAACGAGCTGGTCGGCTATGATGAATACCTCACCCATGATGCCACAGTGCTGGTGGTCGCCTATGGTAGCAGCGCCCGGATCGCACGCGGTGCCGTTGACCAGGCCCGGGCAAAAGGCGTCAAAGCCGGACTCCTGCGTCCCATCACGCTCTGGCCTTTTCCCCGCGCCCGAATCCGACAACTCGCCCGGAAGGTTCACGGCATCCTGGTCGTGGAGATGAGCGCCGGCCAGATGATCGAGGATGTCCAACTTTCAGCAGGTGACCGTATTCCCATTGCCTTCGAGGGGCGGATGGGCGGGGGAATTCCCGAGGAATCCGCCGTGGTCCGGGCCATGCAGCGCCTGGCAAAGTCATCCCCGAGGAGTGCCCGGAAATGAGCCCGTCCAGAAAACCATCCAAAACGAGCAGGCGCAGCGTGTACCATCGGCCCGTTTCCCTGGTGAACAAGCCCACCCACTTCTGCCCCGGGTGCGGTCATGGAACCGCCCACAAACTCATCGCGGAAGTCCTGGACTCCCTGAAGATCAGGGAGAAAACAATTGGCGTGGCACCGGTTGGTTGCGCCGTCATGGCCTACTATTATCTCAATTGCGACATCAGCGAGGCCGCGCATGGACGCACCCCCGCAGTGGCCACGGGAATCAAGCGGTGCCTGCCGGACCGGATCGTCTTCTCGTATCAGGGCGATGGCGATCTGGCAGCCATTGGAATGGCGGAAACCATCCATGCCGCTAACCGTGGTGAAAACATCACCGTCATCTTTGTCAATAATTCGGTCTATGGCATGACCGGAGGCCAGATGGCGCCCACCACGCTTTCGGGCCAAAAGACCGTGACTTCTCCCTGCGGGCGGGATGCGCGCACGATGGGAAGTCCCATCCGCGTTTGTGAACTGCTCAACACCCTTGACGCGCCCTGGCATATCGAGCGGGTGGCGCTCGACAGCCCGGCGGGGATCCGTAAAACCAGAAAAGCCCTGCTCACCGCCTTCAAGGGCCAGATGGAGGGAAAAGGCTACAGTCTGATCGAAATCCTGTCGCCCTGCCCCATTCACATGCGACTGAGCCCGATGGAGGCTGTCCGCTTCGTGAAAGAGGGCATGATTCCGGCATTTCCCCTAGGTGTTTTTCGCATGGGGGGCAAGCCTGCCGTATGAGCGCGGAACGGATCCTGATTGCAGGCGCGGGAGGACAAGGCATTGTCTTCATCGGAAAACTTTTAGCCAATGCAGCCATCTCCTCCACCCCGCACATCACTTTTTTCCCCTCTTACGGCGCTGAAGTAAGGGGGGGCGACTCCTCCTGCCAGGTCATCCTGAGCACGAGGGAAATATCCTCGCCGGTTTCACGCGAATTTGACCTCATGATCGTCATGAATCCGGCCAGCACGGCAAAATTCAGGCCCCAGCTGGCGCCTGACGGCGTGGCAATCGTAAACAGTTCACTGGCCCGGGGTACGCCCTGCCCCTGTTGCGTAATGGTGCCTGCTACCGAGGAAGCCGACCGGCTGGGCGACCAGCGCGTGGCCAACCTGATCATGCTGGGGACCTTGCTGGCCCATCGGCGCATTGTGGATCCTGCTCAGATCGAAATGTTGCTCCGTAACCTGCTCGCAGGCAACCCCGTTATCCTCGCCCGCAATCTGGCAGCCTTTAACGCTGGCCTCGCCTATACGGCGTAAGTGATGTTTTTCCTTGTCCGGAGACCTTCGTTTCCGCCATACTTCCGCGCATGAGCAATGTCCTGATCATTATTCCAACCTACGACGAAAAGGAAAATGTCGAGGCCATTGCAAAGGCTGTTTTTGAAGTCAAGCCCGACCTTCACATCCTCTTCGTTGATGCCAATTCCCCGGACGGAACAGGGCAAATCCTCGACCGGATGGTTTCCGAAGACCCCCGGATCTTCGTCATTCACCAGGCGGGCAAGTGCGGACTCGGGCGCGCCTATGTCGAGGGATTTGTCTGGGCACTGCAGCGCCAGTATGAATTCATCTTCGAAATGGATGCGGATTTCTCCCACAATCCCACTGAAATCCCCAATTTCCTGAAAGCCGCAGCGGAAAATGACCTGGTGCTCGGTTCACGCTACATCAACGGAATCCGCATCACCAACTGGCCCCTCAGCCGCCTGATCCTCAGCATGAGCGGCGGCCTGTATGTGCGGATCATCACCGGAATGCCCTACGAAGACCCAACCGGTGGTTTCAAATGCTTCCGCCGCAGGGTGTTGCAATCCATTAACCTGAACCGCGTGACCTCCAACGGATACTCATTCCAGATCGAAATGACCCACTCCACGTGGCGGCAGGGTTTCCGGATCAAGGAAATCCCCATTACTTTCGAGGATCGCCGTTCCGGTTACTCGAAAATGAGCAAGAAAATCGTCAGGGAGGCGCTCAAAATCGTCTGGACCCTCCTCTTTCGGAACGGGCTCCGCCGATCCCCCCGGCGGAATACTCCACCGGAAACGAACACATGAACCACCCCCTGGATATCCTCCGGATCCTTCGTCCGAACCAGTGGACCAAAAACCTCGTGGTGCTGGCGGCCTATTTCTTTGCTTTCGGCGACCAGCAGCAATCCCTCCCCAGCCATACCCTGGCGCGAATCCTGGTTGCATGCGCCATGTTCTGCCTCGCCTCCAGCAGCATCTATATCATCAACGACCTGCACGATGCCGCCGCCGACCGCCTCCATCCGACCAAACGATTCCGCCCGATTGCCGCCGGG